>NZ_ATDO01000001.1:0-883 GCF_000445085.1 Sphingobium sp. HDIP04
GGCCGCCCGCTTCCGCGCGGCGCTTTCCGCCAATCCCAACGACGCGGACGCGTTGGGCGGCATGGGGATCGTGCGGCTGCGCAAGTCCGAATTCGCGCAGGCCCGCGACCTGCTGACCCGCGCCTCGCGCATCGGCGGCGCGGGCAAATGGGCGGAGGCGTTGCAGTCCGCCCGCTTCTATGCCGATCTCGACTCTGCCCGGACGGCGCTCGACAAGGGCGATCTGGCGCAGGCGGAGCGGATCGCCACGGCGCTCACCCAGTCGGACTTCCGCGACAAGGGGCCTGCCGTGTCGGTGCTGGCCAGCGTCTATGAACGGCAGGGCCGCTATAATGAGGCGGCCGAACTCTATCGCCAATTGGGCAAGGCCGGCGCTGGAGCCGCCACCGCCCAGGCCAGCGCCACCCGCAACGAGGCGCGCGCCGCCCTGGACGCGGGCGACGCCGCCCGCGCCGAACAGTTGCTGCGCGCCGCCATGGGCAATGCGCCCGACGACCCCTGGGTCGCCTACGACCTTGCCGGGCTGCTCCAGCAGCAGGGCCGCGTGGCGGAGCAGGACGCGCTCGTCCGCCAGCTTTCCTATTCGGAAAAGGCCGAACCGCTCTACGCCGCCGCGCTGATCCTCGACCGGGCGGGCCGCACCGGCGATGCGCAAGCCGTCGCAGCGCGCATCCCGGAAGGGCAGCGCACGGCGGAGATGCGCAATTTCATCGCCGGCCTCGGCATATCCGCCACCATCGCGCAGGCGAAGGCCGCAGGGGCGCGGGGCGCGCAGGGCCAGGGGCTCGCCATGTTGCGCCAGGCGTCGGAGATGCGCGGCCTGTCCGCCGACCGCATGGGCGCGCTGGCGCAGGGCATGCTGGAACTGGGCGATGCGCGTGGC
>NZ_ATDO01000002.1:0-877 GCF_000445085.1 Sphingobium sp. HDIP04
CCGGCCGACTGGCAGGACCGGGCGACGACCGCGGGCGACTGGCGCTATCAGGTCGATGGCGCCGGATCGGCCGCCCTGTTCGGCGCGGATGGGCAAAGCAGCCTGCTCATCATCCGCTGTGACCGGCCGACGCGCCGCATCACCCTTTTGCGGCCCGGCGCGGCGCAGGCGGCCATGACGGTGCGGACCAGCTACGGCGCGGTCAACTGGCCCGCCGGCGCCGCCCCCGGAACCATCGCGGCGACAGAGGCGACCCGCGCCGCCAGCGACGCGACGCTCGACCAGATCGCCTACAGCCGGGGCCGTTTCGCGGTCGAGGTGCAGGGGTTGGAGATGCTGGTGCTGCCAAGCTGGGCGGAGGTCGGCCGCGTCGTCGAGGACTGCCGCGGCTAAGCCGTTGATTTCAGGCAATTCGGACAAATTCCGCCGCAAATCGCCTGCGAAAGGCGGACGCAGAAGTATGATTCGAAAAAAGAATTTTACAAGCCTTGAAGTGGCGGCTCGTCTGATTCACATATCATTTCATAGACGGCGAAGGACCAGTATCCGGGAACGGCTATAGGGGCTTCAACTAGCGAAAGGAGGTGATCCGATGTCTCATGGTTCAGCAATGGGGTCGGTCAAGTCCATTCGGGGAACGCGCCGCTGAGCGACGCCATAGCGTCGGTTTTCCAGCATAGGGGCGACTGTCGGCCGCGTTCTCGCGGGCGAAGCGCCGCATCTGGAAAATAGCGCGATCAACGTTTCCCATGGGCGGCACTTCCGGCCGCTGACCATGTCAATGACGGGCCGCTGGAGGCTTTTACTCCAGCGGCCCCTCTCATTTGCGCGGCGTTTTTGGCCGTCATTCCCCCTCCCGTAGGCGGGAGGGGTTAGG
>NZ_ATDO01000003.1:0-1837 GCF_000445085.1 Sphingobium sp. HDIP04
CCTGCCCGCCGTGCCGGTGGGCGCTGCGGCCGCGCCGACCGCGGCGGAGCTGACCACGCCCCCCATTCAGGCGCGGCCGGAACGCAATGTCGAACTGCTGACCCAGTCCAGGGTGCGCGGCGACGACGAATTCGACCTGCCGCCCGAAAGCGACCCGCGCTAGATTTTGGCGCCGGCATTTCTAGGATAGACTGACTTGGACCATTTTACCTATGTCGATGGCGCGATGCTGGCGGAGCAGGTGCCGATGGCGGAGATCGCCGCGCAGGTCGGCACGCCCGTCTATATCTATTCCACCGCGACCCTGACCCGCCATGTCGCCGTGTTCCGCGAGGGGCTGTCGCAAATCCACGATCCGCTGATCGCCTTCGCGGTGAAGGCCAATCCCAACGCCGCCGTGCTGGCGACGCTGGCGAAGCTGGGCCTGGGCGCGGACGTCGTGTCGGCGGGCGAATTGCTGCGCGCCATCGCGGCGGGCATCCCGGCGGAGCGCATCGTCTTTTCCGGCGTCGGCAAGACGGCGGACGAAATGCGCATCGCGCTGGAACAGGGCATCTACCAGTTCAATCTGGAAAGCGAACCCGAAGCGGAAATGCTCTCCGAAGTCGCCTTGTCGATGGGCAGGAAGGCCCCGGTCGCCTACCGCATCAACCCGGATGTCGACGCAGGCACCCATGCGAAGATCTCCACCGGCAAGTCGGAAAACAAGTTCGGCATCCCCTATGACCGGGCGCTCGCCAGCTATGCCGCCGCCCGCGACCTGCCCGGCCTGGACGTGCAGGGCGTGGCGGTCCATATCGGCAGCCAACTCACCGACCTGACGCCGCTGGAGGCCGCTTTCATCAAGGTCGGCGCGCTGATCGAAAGGCTGCGGGCGGCGGGCCATGACATCCGCACCGCCGATCTCGGCGGGGGCCTCGGCGTCCCCTATGACCCGTCGCAGCCGCTGCCGCCCAGCCCCGCCGACTATGGCGCGATGGTGACGCGGATCACGCAGGGCTGGAACGTCCGCCTGATGTTCGAACCGGGCCGCCTGATCGTCGGCAATGCGGGCGTGCTGCTGTCGCAGGTGGTGCGGGTGAAGCAGGGCGCGCAGGCCCCGTTCGTCATCGTCGACGCGGCGATGAACGACCTGCTGCGCCCCAGCCTTTATGACGCATGGCACGACATCCGCGCCGTCCATCCGAAGGGCGAGCGCGCCGCCGCCAATGTCGTGGGGCCGGTGTGCGAGACCGGCGACACCTTCGCCATGCATCGCGACATGGACGTGGTGGGCGCGGGCGACCTGGTCGCCTTCATGACCGCGGGCGCCTATGGCGCGACCATGGCGAGCACCTATAACAGCCGCGCCCTGACCCCCGAAGTGCTGGTGTCGGGCGACAAATGGGCCGTGGTCCGCGCCCGTCCGCCGATAGAGGCGCTGATCGAGGGCGACAGCATTCCCGCCTGGATAGCGTCGGAAGGCGTGCAGGACTGATGCACAGCCTGCCCGTCTTCCTGCGGTTGCAAGGGCGGGCCGTCATCCTGACCGGCGAGGGCGAGGCGGCGGACGCCAAGCGCCGCCTGCTGGAACGGGCCGGGGCGCGCATCGTGGGCGAGGGGGAGGAGGCCGCGTTCGCCATCGTCGCGGACGGTGACGAGGCGACCGTGCAGAGGCTCCAGGCGCGCGGCATATGGGTGAACGCCACCGACCGGCCCGACCTGTGCGACTTCACTTTGCCCGCCATCGTCGACCGCGATCCGGTGCTGATCGCCATCGGCACCGGCGGCGCTTCGGCCGGGCTGGCCAAGGCGCTGCGGCAACGGCTGGAGGCTCTGCTGCCCGCCCGGCTGGGCG
>NZ_ATDO01000004.1:0-1363 GCF_000445085.1 Sphingobium sp. HDIP04
CCACCGGGGGCACGCTGTTCGAGCGCATGGCGGGCCTGACCCGCGGCGCCGAAAAGGGCGCTGCCGCCAGCGACGAAGGGACGCCCGCTCCGGACATTCCGCGCTTCCTGAACCGCCAGAGCAACCAGTAAGCGGCCACGGGGTTCGCCCCACACGCCCTATGAAAGCGCGCCATCGGCTGCCATGGGCAACCGGGCGCGCTTTTTCTTTCGACATATTCCCTTGTCCCGCCTCCATCCGCTAAAGGGCTGTCTGTGAGACGTTATGACATTTGGATTCTCCGCGGACTGCTTCTAGCGGGCACCGCGTTGGCGCAACCGGCTCTGGCGCAGCCCGCCCAGGTGCAGGCGATGCGTCCCTCCAGCGCGGAAAACCTCAACAATCATCTGGCGCGCCTGGCGTCCAATCCGCGCGACGTGACGGCGCTGATCGGCGCTGGCGAGGCGGCGCTGGACATGGACGATGCGCGAGCGGCGGCGGGTTTCTTCGCCCGGGCCGATACGCTGGCGCCGAACAACGGCAAGGTGAAGGCGGGCCTTGGCCGCGTCATGCTGAAGAACCAGAACCCCGCCGAAGCGCTGCGCCTGTTCGACCAGGCGACGCGGCTGGGCTTTCCCGAAGCGACGCTGCTGTCCGACCGGGGGCTTGCAAGGGACATGACCGGCGATCAGGCGGGGGCGCAGCGCGACTATCAGGCGGCGATCCAGCGGACGCCGGACGATGTCGAACTCACCCATCGCTATGCCGCCTCGCTGGGCATTTCCGGCCAGGTGGACGCGGCGGAGCGGGTGCTGAAACCGCTGCTCTACAAGAGCGACCGGGCCGCCTGGCGCTACCGCGCGTTCATCCTGGCGATGAACAACCGACAGGCGGACGCCAGGAAGATCGCGGAGCAGACCATGCCGTCGCAGCTTGCCGCGGCGATCCTGCCCTATATGCAGAAAATGCCTTATCTGACCGCCGCGCAGAAGGCGGCGGCGGTGCATTTCGGGCATTTCCCGGCCAATGTCGGCTCGACCATGGCCGCGATCACGCCGACCCCGCCCGCTTTCGCCTCCGCCACCCCTGCCGCACCGCAGGCCAGCCAACCTGCCGCCCAGACGCCGCCGGCCCGATCCGCGCAGCAGGATCGTCGTTCGCGCCGCGCTGAAACCGCCACGAGGCTCGCGCAGGCCGAAGCGCCGCCCCTTAGCGCGCCGGCGCCAAGCCAGCCCGTTCCCGCCGCCTCCGCTCCACAGACGCAGGCGCCGCCGCGGGCTGCCGCTCCCGCTGCCTCCAATGTGCAGGGTCCGCCAGCGCCCGGCTTCGAATCCGTCCCGGCGCAAAGCCCGGCACCCGCCAGTCCGCCGCCGAGCCAGCTCAA
>NZ_ATDO01000005.1:0-2363 GCF_000445085.1 Sphingobium sp. HDIP04
CGGGGCCTTCGCCGCCGGGGCCGCGCCGTCCGCCGGAGCTGATGCTGACCCAATACATGCCCGCTTCCGGCCAGGTGAAGCTGACCTTCCCTTCCGCGTCGGTCTTCGCGTCCATCTGCTTGAGGTCCGACCGATAGCGGATGCCGCCGGGAATGGCGACCACGTCCAGCCCGGCGGCCGGCTTGCCGTTCAACAGGAACTGGAAGGTGGCGGCTTCGCCCACGGCAAGGTCGTTGGGGTGGGTGACGGGCACCATTTCCAGCCCCTTGCCCGTGGTCGTGAAGACCTTGCGGTCCGGCTCGCCCGCCGTCACGAAGGTTTCGATCCGGGTGCGCGCCGTCGCCGTCTGCACGTCCGTCGCGCCCTGCGGCACGGCGGTTGCCAGCGTCGCGGCGGTGCTGCCGCGCGGCAGCATCTTGCGCTCGCCGTTCAGCATGTAACTGCCCATCAGCATCTCGTTGACGATGGCGATCTTGTAGGTGCCCTTCGTTTTGATGCCGAGGTCGAAGGTCTGGCGCAGCTTGCCGATGGCGCGGTTTTCCACCTGCGCCGCGCTGCCGTCCGGCGCGGTCGCGATGGGCTGCCAGTCCTGGCCCGGATGGTCGAAATAATAAAGGTCGCTGGAAATGGCGGCGTCCACCGTCACCCATTCATTGCCGGAGCCGGCGAACATGGTTTCGGACGGCAGCATCCAGGGCCGCGCCGCGTCCGCCATCTGCGGCATGGCCATGGCGGCGCTGGCGGCAAGCAGCAACAATGTCTTGCGGAATTTCATCATCGCTTCCCTCCTCAGCGCGACAGCACGGCGCTGACCGCGCCCAGTTCGAACTGGCCTCTGGCGTTGCCCCTGGCGCCCGCTGCCGTCACGTTGAGCGGCACTCGCACCGCCTCCCGCCCGCCGGATTCGCGCGCGGCCTCCACTACCAGTGTATATTTGCCGGGGGCCAGCGCCGGCATGCCGCCCTTTCCGGCGGTGAAGCTCAGCTTATGGGTGCCGGGCGCGCGGGTGGCGCCGGAGATGCCATCGGCGGGCAGGGTCAGCGAACGGCCCGAGGCGCGCCACCACATGCGGATGTCGCGCAGCCATTTGACGCCGCCATTGTTGCGCTTGTCGACATCGTAGAGGACCGACAGGGTACGGGCGGGCGCGCCCTCCTTCTCCAGCCAGATCGCGACATAGGGGCGGTGATATTCCGCCACCAACAGGCGCGGCAGGGTGAGCGTGACGTCCAGCGTCTGCGCGGCGGCGGGCATGGCGAGGGCGCTGGCGCCCATGGCCGCGCCGGTCAGGACGATCTTATGGCTGATTTGCATGAGGTGAAGCATTCCCCCGTTAATGGATGAAGATGATGGCGAGGACCGCCGGAATGGCGAGGCCGGCGGCGACCAGCGGCCAGGTGGTCGGCCGCTTCCTGGCGTGGAGCCAGAGCAGCAGCAGGCCGGTCAGGGCGAAGAGGAAGCAGGCGATGGCGAAGATGTCGATAAACCACTTCCAGACATTGCCCGCATTGCGGCCCTTGTGCAGGTCGTTGAGATAGCTGATCCAGCCGCGGCTCGTCGCCTCGCTGGAGACTTCGCCGCTATGCCGGTCGATCGATACCCAGCCGTCGCCGCCGGGGCGCGGCAGCGCCAGATAGACCTCGTCCGCCGACCATTCCGCCTCGCCAGCGCCGCTCTGGCCGATTTCCTTCTCCACCCATTGGGCGACCGGGGCGGGCAGGGGCTTCCTGGCGTCGGGCGCGTCGTCGGGCGCGACCTGCTTCAGCAGGGCGGGCGGCAAGGTGGCGGATCTGGTCACGGTCTGCGGCGACCCCTCGACATCGGCGGCGTGGTTCAGCGTGATGCCGGTGAAGGCGAACAGCAGCAGGCCGATCAGGCTGATCGCGGAACTCACCCAATGCCAGCTATGAAGTTGTTTCAGCCAGAAGGCCTTGGCGCTCTTCTTCTTGTTCGGCTGGGTGCGGACGGGGGCGTGCATCGGAAGCGGGACGAGTCCTGTGGGAGATGAGGCGGGTTGAATAACGCGAACGACTCGCAATTGCAAACATGAGGCGTGGCAAATTTGTATCAAAATGTACCGGGCAACGCCGGATCGTTTCCGCAGAGCGCCGGTCGGCAGGGGAGGGCGCCGTCATGCTATTGACGGGTGGCCCCATCGCAATTAGCCGCCTTCATGAAACGGGCGTGACATGAAAAACGTCATTCGCTCCAACGGGCTTTCCTGCAAGGAACAACGATATGCTGACGCCGGCCATAGCCGCTGGAATGCTGATGATGGGCGCGCAGGCGGGAACGGATGGGGCGGCGGCGACCGTTCCTCCCCCCATGGCCGCGCCGGACGCTCCGACGGCCGCGCAGGCCCC
>NZ_ATDO01000006.1:0-2432 GCF_000445085.1 Sphingobium sp. HDIP04
GGGGCCGCGGCGGCCCGCTTCACGGGGGAGGCGGGGTCCAGTTTCGAGAGCTTCGTGGAAGAGGGCGGCAAGGTGCTGCGCGTGGTGCTGGTGGGCACCGGCGCGGGCAGCGACGCGGATCATGAGCGCGCCGGCAGCGCGCTGACGGCGCGGCTCGCGACCAGCGGCGCGACCCACGCGGCGGTGGAATTCTTCGGCGGCGCGAGCGGGGAGAGCGCGGCGGCGCTGGCCTTCGGCGCGTCGCTGCGCGGCTGGCGGATCGACACCTATCGCACGCGCCAGGCAGAAAAGGCCAAGCCGACCCTCAAGCAGATCACGCTGGTTTCGAGCGATGCCGGGGCCGCCTGGGAACGCCGGTCGGCGGTCGCGGCGGGCGTGGCCTTCACCCGCGAACTGGTGTCGGAACCCGCCAACATCCTCTATCCCGAGAGCTTCGTCGAACGGTGCAGGCATCTGGAGCAATTGGGCGTCAAGCTCACCGTGCTGGACAAGGCGGCGATGACCGACCTGGGCATGGGATCGCTGCTGGGCGTGGCGCAGGGTTCGGCGCGCGAGCCGCGCCTGCTGGCCATGGAATGGGACGGCACGGGTGGCGCGGCCGAAAAGCCGCTGGTCTTCGTCGGCAAGGGCGTGACCTTCGACACCGGCGGCATCTCGCTGAAGCCCGGACCGGGCATGGAAGACATGAAGTGGGACATGGGCGGCGCGGGCGCGGTCGCGGGCGCGATCAAGGCGCTGGCCGGGCGCAAGGCGAAGGTGCGCGTCGTCGGCATTTGCGGGCTGGTGGAGAACATGCCGGACGGCAACGCGCAGCGTCCGGGCGACATCGTCACCTCCATGTCCGGGCAGACGATCGAGGTGCTGAACACCGACGCCGAAGGGCGGCTGGTGCTGTGCGACGTCATCACCTGGGCGCAGAAGACCTATGCGCCGGAGGTTATCATCGACCTTGCGACCCTGACCGGGGCGATGATCATTTCGCTGGGCAATGAATATGCGGGCATCTTCGCCAATGACGACGGGCTGGCCGACGACCTGATCGCGGCGGGCAAGGCGGCGGGCGACCAGTTGTGGCGCTTCCCGCTGGGGGACGCCTATAACAAGCTGATCGACAGCCCGATCGCCGACATGAAGAATATCGGCCCGCGCTATGGCGGGTCGATCACCGCGGCGCAGTTCATCAAGCGCTTCGTCGACGAGGGCGTGAAATGGGCGCATCTCGACATTGCCGGCATGGTCTGGGCCGACAAGCCGGGCGCGACCTGGGACAAGGGCGCGACCGGCTATGGCGTGCGCCTGCTCGACCGCTATGTCGCGGATAAATTCGAGCAATAATGCAGGTCGATTTCTACCAGCTCAGCCGCGATCCCGTGGAACAGGTGCTGCCCGCCATAGCGGGCCGCATCCTGGACATGGGCGCGCGCCTGCTGGTGGTGGCGCGGGAGCCTGAACGGTTGGAGCGGATCTCAGCCGGACTATGGGCCGGGCCGCCGGAGAGCTTCCTGGCGCATGGCCGGGCGGGCGATGATGCCGAATCGGTGCAGCCGGTGCTGCTGGCGCAGCATTGCCCGGCCGCCGATCTGGTCGCCAACGGGGCACGGCATGTCGCATTGGCCGACGGCCTATGGCGCGAGGAAGCGCTGGGTTTCGAGCGCGCCTTCTACTTCTTCGACGCCGAAACCATCGACGGGGCGCGGGCAAGCTGGCGCGAACTCGCCAAGCGGGAAGGCGTGATCCCCCGCTTCTGGCGGCAGGAAGGACGCAAATGGGTGCAAGGCCCGTAGCGGGGACCGGAATCCACCCCCTCTTGCGATAGCCATCCGCCCGGTCTAAAGGGCGCGCCAACTCATCCCAACAATTCGGAGCTTTTGAGCCTCATGGCCGTCACCCGCACCTTTTCGATCATCAAGCCCGACGCGACCCGTCGCAACCTGACGGGCGCCGTGACCAAGAAGCTGGAGGAGGCGGGTCTGCGCGTCGTCGCTTCGAAACGCATCCGCATGAGCCGCGAACAGGCCGAGGGCTTCTACGCCGTCCACAAGGAACGCCCCTTCTTCGCCGATCTGGTCGCCTTCATGATCTCCGGCCCGGTGGTCGTGCAGGTTCTGGAAGGCGAGGACGCGGTGAAGCGCAACCGCGACATCATGGGCGCCACCAACCCGGCCAATGCCGATGAAGGCACCATCCGCAAGGAATATGCCGAATCGATCGAGGCCAATTCGGTCCACGGTTCGGACAGCGAGGAAAACGCCGCGATCGAGATCGCCTATTTCTTCAAGCCCGACGAAATCGTCGGCTGATCCGACGCGATATTTTGAGAGAAGGGGTCGGGGCGCCTGCTTCCGACCCCATTTCGTGGCCGCTTTGGGTGGAGAGCGGACCTTCCCCCTCCCGCAAGCGGGAGGGGGTTAGGGGGTGGGCTGGCGCAACAT
>NZ_ATDO01000007.1:0-1981 GCF_000445085.1 Sphingobium sp. HDIP04
GCTGGCGCCGACCGCCGTCATGCGGCCTCCAGCGCGGTGGGCGAAGGGGGCGTGCCCGCATCCGGCGAAAGCACGGCATAGGCGCGCCGCAGCCGGTCGACAAAGGCGGCATGGCCATAGTCGAGCCGCGCCCTTGCGGCGGCCGCCTCCCCCAGCCTCGCCCTCAGCGCGCCGTCGGCGCAGAGCCGCCGCAACCCTTGCGCCAGGTCCTGCGCCGTCGCTGGCATCAACATGGCGCAACGCGCGTCCAGAACCTGGGAATGGCTTTCGATGTCGGTCGCCAGCAGCGCCTTGCCCGACGCCATGTAGGAAAAGATCTTCATCGGCGTGTTCCGACCCTTCAGCCGCGGCGAACAGAGGATGTCGGCCTGCGCCAGATAGCGGCTGAGGCCATCGAGCGGGCGCGGGCCAAGCAGGCGCACGTCGCCTTCCAGCCCGCATTGCAGGGCGAGTTGCCGATGCTGCGCGACATGATCCGCCTTGCCGCCGATCACGACCAGCGCGGGACGCTCGGCAGGCGCGAGCGCCGCCATCGCCTGGATCAGCAGATGGACGCCCTGATAGGATTCGAGGTTGCCGACATAAAGCGCGAGCGGGCGATCCTTTGCGTTCAGGCGCAGGTCTTCGACCGGCGGCGCCGCGGCAGGCCCTTCCATCGCCACATCGGGCAGCAGGTGGATGCGATCGGCGGCTGCGGAGCGGCTGGCGCTCCGCTGGATGGCGGGGCAGACGGCGATCACCAGGTCGCTGCGGCGGAAGGCGAATTGCTCGCATCGCTCGACGATCCAGGCGATGGCGCGGGCCCGGGGCCATTTTTCGACGATCTGCTCGCTCATGATCGAGTCCGCGTCATAGACGAGGCGCGTTCCGAACAGCCGGGACAAGGGCAGCGCGAAGAAGGCCGCTTCCTCGACGGCATGGATGACGTCAGGGCGATAACGCCGAAGCAGGCCGATCGCGGCAAAGAACATCCAGAGGTCGCAGACCAGCTTCCCCAGCGAAAACCCGATGGGGACATTGCGAACGCCCGGCGGGGCGGCGATGCGGTGATGCCGCACGCCGGGCATCGGCACGTCGCGCCCTTCATGGAAGCTCAACAGAGCGACCTCATGCCCCTGCGCCGCCAGAGCTTCGGCGGCCATGCGCACGGCAATGGGGGTGCCGCGTTCCTCGTAAAAGGGCTGGGGCGCCAGCATCAATATCTTCATGAGGCCATCCTCAGGCGAAGCTGGTTACCCAGGAAATGCAGCGGGCTTGCGGGAGCGCCATAATGCCGCGCCTGCCGCCCGGCCGAACGGATGAGCGCGCGCAGGTCGCGTCCGGGCCGGTCGGCCGAAAGCCCGCCATGCAGGATGGTCCCGAAAGTCCCGATCCGCCGCGCATCGCCGCGCAATGGCAAGGGGTCCGATCCGCGCAGCACCGCCCGGTGGCGGAAACGGCGTTCCGGCCAGAAGGCGGGGCGCCCGCCATTGTCGCCCAACAGCAACCGGCCTTCCGGATCGCCGGCCAGCAGCCTGTCGACCAGCCGTCCTCGCGCGCCGGCCCATTTGCCGACGCCCCAGGGAAGGATGGTCAGCGCGTCCGCCGCGGCCATCGCCTCGACCAACTGTTCGGCCGGCGCGCCGTCGGCGAAACCGGCGGCGGTGGCCAGCGCCAATATCTCCAGCCGCTCGGCGCTGACGACCTGCCGGCCGGCCAGCACCAACATGTCGGCGGACCCGGTTTCCAGCCACAGGCTTTCCGGTTCCGCGGTCGACCGCGCCGATGCCTTCAGCATTCCGAACGCGTCGCACCCCTGCTGCTCCGCCAGCATGAAGACGGGCAGGCAGTCCTTCATGCCCGCCGCCATCATGCGCCCATGCGCCTGCATCAGCCGGTCCCGCGGATCGTCGCCGGGATGCAGATGGACATGCGCGTCGATCATCAGCTCAGGCATGGCGCGGCCGCCATCCGCCGGCGCGCGGCAAGGGCGCGGCGGGCC
>NZ_ATDO01000008.1:0-1609 GCF_000445085.1 Sphingobium sp. HDIP04
CCAATCTCCGCCAAGCATGCTCAAGCTTCACGATTTTTGC
This sequence comes from Sphingobium sp. HDIP04, assembly GCF_000445085.1. NCBI lineage: Bacteria > Pseudomonadati > Pseudomonadota > Alphaproteobacteria > Sphingomonadales > Sphingobiaceae > Sphingobium > Sphingobium sp. HDIP04. The sequence goes on from NZ_ATDO01000008.1 coordinate 41, forward strand.
AACAGAGCCGCCTCAACCGTGGTTACGGCACGGGTATCAATTTTACCAACACGCGCAATTTCGGATTCACAGGGACCGTCGATATCGACTTGGGTGGACCTGCCTTGAAGTCGATCACCGCCTATCGCAATCTCGACACCCGTTTCGGACAGGATCTCGGCAACTCACCGGTCGTGGGGTTCGAGGGCACATTCCGGGTGAAGCAGCATCAGTTCAGCGAAGAGCTGCAGCTTTCGGGCAAGGCGTTCAATGACAAACTCGATTATCTCGTCGGCGCGTATTATTTCTCAGAAGGTGGTAGGGACTCGGAGGATGTCGCATTTACCGGCGGTCTGTTCCAGATCGTCGGAAACTTTCGGTTCAACACCAAGTCCTACGCGCTCTTCACGCACCTCAACTACCGTGTGAACGATCTCATCGGGATCACGCTGGGCGGACGTTATACCAAGGAAGATAAGACGCTCGTTGGAAGCCAGCGGGACCTCAATATGCTTCTCACCAAACTCGGTACTCCGGCATTTCTGTTCCCGGATCCGACAGACCTGTCGCAATTCTACCCGACAGGGGAGCAGAAGCTCTCGTTCAGCAATGTTTCGCCGCGCGTCGGCATCGAACTCCATCCGACCGAGCGGATAATGCTGTACGGATCATTCTCGAAGGGGTTCAAGTCGGGCGGCTGGACGACCCGCGTCTCCGCTCCGGTCCCGCCGGATCCGACCAAGCCTGCGGACAAGCAGGCGCCGAGCTTCAATCCGGAGAAAGCCGACACGTTCGAGATCGGCTTCAAGTCGCAGCTTTTCGATCGAATGCTGCAAGTCAATGCTGCGGCATTCTACACGGACTACAAGGGCATCCAGATCCAGATCCAGCGCGGCATCGGTGCCTCCTTCGAGAACGCCGGCAACGCCAGAATCAAGGGTTTCGAGGTCGAGACGATCTTCGCGCCGAGCCGCGTCTTCCGCGTGAGCGCGTCGGCGGGATACATTGACGCTTACTATCGGAGGATCAACGATCCGTCGGGCACGATCACGCTGGCGAGCCGGCTGCCGCGTGTCCCGAAGTGGACCGCGACGCTATCTCCCGAGTTCAACGTTTTCCTGGCCAATGAAGGTCGGGTCACACTGCGGGCGGATTATTCCTACAAGTCCACCATGGCGGCGGATGCGGAAAACACGCCCGAGTTGTTCAGTGGGAATGTCAGCCTCGTCAATGCCTCGCTCACGTACAGCGCGCCCGGCGACGACTGGTCTCTCGCAATTGGCGGGAACAATGTTTTCAACAAACGCTACATCGCAAATGGCGTCAATCAGCTCAATGGAACTGGCCTGCTGAGCGCGGTGCCGAACAGGCCGTCTGAATATTATGCGACTTTGAGGTTTAAATTCTGATCGACCCGGACTGATCCCACTCCGGATGCTCCTATCTGTCCGGCCCGGGTTTAACCTAGGCCGGGCTTTCTTTGCTAGGTCGATGGCAGCTTTCTCACATCCGCGCGGACAGCACCTTGTGCAGGAGCTGTCGCAACCAGCGGTGAGGCGGGTCGTCTTGGTTCCTCGCATGCCAATATTG
>NZ_ATDO01000009.1:0-6038 GCF_000445085.1 Sphingobium sp. HDIP04
CACCCCCTAACCCCCTCCCGCTTGCGGGAGGGGGGATGGCCGCTCCCCCCCCAGAGCCGTCAGTGCCGTCCGGTCGATCATGGGTCGGGCCGATGCTCCCCCTCCTCCTTCCAAGGGAGGAGGCCCTAAGTCCAATTTCCGCTGCGGCCCAAGCGTTTCACTCTCTCTTCTGCCGGGGGCATTGACCGGCACAAAGAGGGAGGATGTTATGAAAAGGACGCTGCTCCTCGCGAGCGCGGCCATGGGGCTGCTTTGCGCGACTGCCACGCCGGCCATGGCCGGGACCACCGCCGACCTGCTGAAGCGGCTGCATGAAAAGGGTATCCTCTCCGACGAGGAATATCAGGAACTGCTGAAGAATGAGAGCGCGGAGGCGGCCGCCGCGCCGGCCGCGCCGCCGGTGACGCCGGACGCGTCGGGCGGCGGGCGGACCGTCCGCATGACCGACAGCGGCGTCGGCTTCGAAATGGGCGACATCACGCTCAAATTCTCCGGATCGGTCAACGGCTTCTACGTCCATGACGATGGCGAGGCGCCCAGCGCCACCAACAGCGTGGTCGGCGGCGTGGCGACGGTGGGCGGCAACAGTTCCGCCATCCGCAACGGCCTGCTGCCCGGATTCCTGAAGGTGGAGGTCATGACCAACCAGGGCGGATGGGATGTGGGCGCGCATTTCGGCATGTATCCCGGCATCAATTCGGTCAACTATGCGGCGGGCGGCGGCGCGAACAGCCCCGGCAATCCGCGCGGGCTGCAGACGGCGGGCATCGATTTCCGCCAGACCTACCTGACCTTCGGCCGGCCCGGTTTCGGCGAGGTGAAGATCGGCCGCGACATCGGCCTGTTCGCCTCCGAGCAGATATTGAACGACATCACCCTGCTGTCGTCGGGCACGCCGGCGGGCAATGTCGCGCCGTCCAACACCACGCTGGGGCGGATCGGCGTCGGCTATATCTACACCGATTTCCAGCCGCAGATCACCTATACCACGCCCAGCTTCAGCGGCTTCACGGCCAGCATCGGCATTTTCGAGCCGCTGTCGTCGCTGACCGGACCGGCGGAGTCGAACAAGGAGCCGGGCTTCCAGGGCAAGCTGGTCTATGACGGCAAGCTGGGCGGCGTGGCCACCCGCCTGTGGGCGGCGGGCATCCGGCAGAAGCATGACGTGATCGCCGGGCCGGACTATACCGGCTGGGGCTGGGACGCGGGCGCGAAGGTGACGGTGGGTCCGCTGACGCTGGTCGGCACCTATTATGACGCGTCGGGCCTCGGCACGACGGCGCTCAACCTGTTCGACACCGATGGCCTGGGCAACAAGCGCGACAGCCATGGATTCTATCTGCAAGGGCTGGCGAGCTTCGGGAAATTCTCTGTCGGGGGCAGCTATGGCGAGAGCAATCTCGACTATGCCAATGCCGCCGACGCGCTGGCGAACCCGACGCTGGTGGACAAGAATTCCAGTTGGGTCGGGCAGGTCCGCTATGGCCTGACGAGCTGGGTCACGCTGCTCGGCGAATATGTCCACACCAAGTCGGAAGCGCATAACGGCAACCAGGCGAGTTCCGACGCCATCGCGGCGGGGGCCATCCTGTTCTTCTGATCCCGACCGAAGGAACAATGTCACGGGGCGGGGCCGCATCCTAACAGGGGTGCGGCCCCATTTTTTTCATGGCTGGACAATGGCCTGGCCGTCGAGGAACAAAGAAGAAGAGGCGCAGGGATGAGGAAGGGCATGTGGCTGGCCGGCACGGCGTTGGCGATTCTGGCGGGGCAGGCATCCGTCCAGAGCGCATGGGCGGACAATGCCGACGCCGTCGAGGCGGAGCGGCAGCCGATCGTCGTCACCGCGCCCGGCGGCGCGATCGACGCGGACGATGCGCTGCGCCTGACCGGCGCGGACATCGGTCGCGCGGGGACGCCCGACCTGCTGGGCGCGCTCACCCGGTCCATCGCCGGCGTCACCCTGCAGGACGCGCAGGGCAATCCGTGGCAGCCCAATCTGGTCTATCGCGGCTTCACCGCCTCGCCGCTTCAGGGGCAGGCGCAGGGGCTGGCGGTCTATCTCGACGGGGCGCGCTTCAACCAGCCCTTTGGCGACACGGTCGCCTTCGACCTGTTGCCGGAGGCGGCGATCCGCAGCGTCACCCTGTTCGACAGCAGCGCCGTCTATGGCCTGAACGCGCTGGGCGGGGCGATGGTGATCGACACCAGGACGGGCCTGAGCGATCCGGGGCTGGAGGCAAGCCTGACCGGCGGCCGCTTCGGTTCGCGGGAGGCGAGCGTGGCGGGCGGCCTCCGGAAGGGCGATTTCAGCGCCTTCGGCGCGTTCCAATATAGCCATGAGGATGGCTGGCGCGACCATTCGCCCTCCACGCTCTACAATGGCTATGCCGATCTGGGTTTCGACACGGCGACGGGCGGGCTGCATCTGAAGTGGATCGGCGCCGACACGGACCTGACCGGCAATGGCGTCGCGCCGGTCGAACTGCTGGCGGCGGACCGGCGCGCGGTCTTCACCTGGCCGGACAATGCCAGGGCGCGCTATGGCCGGGTCAGCCTGCATCCCTGGGTCGCGCTGGGGGAGGGGACGCGGATCGAGGGCACGCTCTATGCCCAGCAGTTGAAGCTGCGCACGGTGAACGGCGACGCCGCCGACATAGAGGGGTGCGAGGACGGGCTGCTCTGCCTGGAGACCGTCGAGGGGGCGGACGAGGCGTTGCTGACCGATGCCGACGGCCGCGCGATCGCCGATGTGCTGGGCGGCGAGGGCTATGGCGTGCTCAATCGGGGAAGGCTCGACAGCCGGGCGATGGGCGCGCTGGTCCAGATCATCGACGAGCGGCCGTTAATGGGCGGGCGCAATCACCTTGCCGTCGGCTTGAGCCATGACACGAGCCGCAGCCTTTTCGGCGCGGCGACCGAACTGGGCGCGCTGACGGAGGATCGCGGCGTGGAGGGGCTGGGGCCGGCCATCGTCCAGGCGGACGGCGCGATCGGGCCGGTGGGCCTGGTCGCCCATGCCAGCTATTGGGGGCTGTTCGCGCAGGACCGGCTGCCGCTGACCGACCGGCTGTCGGCGGAAATCGGGCTGCGCTACAATCATGTCTCCATCGCGATGCGCGACCGGATCGGCACGGCGCTGAACGGCGATCATCGGTTCAGGCGGCTGAACCCCGGCCTGGAGTTCGACTATCGGCTGTCGCAGGGGCTGAACCTGCGGGTCGGCTATGCGCAGAGCAATCGCGCCCCGACGCCCGCCGAACTGTCCTGCGCCGACGAAAATGCGCCGTGCAGCCTCGCCAATTTCTTCATCGCCGATCCGCCGTTGAAGCAGGTCGTCGCCAAAAGCTGGGAAGCGGGCGCGGGCGGGCAGGGCCGATGGGGCGGGTTCCGGCTGGAATGGCTGTTGTCCGCCTATCGCACGCGCAACCGCGACGACATTCAGTTTGTCGCGTCCGACATCCGGGGGCGCGCCTGGTTCCGCAATATCGGCGCGACCCGGCGGCAGGGCGTGGAATTCACCCTGAAGGCGATGCGCGGCGGCCTTTCCGGGGCGTTCAGCTATGCCTTCACCGATGCGACCTACCGGCACGATTTGGCGCTTTCCAGCCCCGCCAATCCGGCGGCGGACGAGGACGGCGTGATCCTTGTCCGGCCGGGGGACAGGCTGCCCGGCATTCCGCGCCACAGCGCGACGCTGTCGCTGGACTATGCCGGGCGCGGCTGGTCGGTCGGCGGCGACCTGATAGCGCGGACGGGGCAATATCTGGTGGGCGACGAGGGCAATGACCAGCCGCGGCTGAAGGGCTATGCGCTGGTCAACCTGCGCGCCGGGATCGACATCGTGCCGGGGGTGACGCTGTTCGGGGAGTTGCGCAACGCGCTGGACCGCAGATATGCGACCTTCGGCACGTTCACCGACGTCGGGGAGGTGGAGATGGCGCAGGCGCCCGACGCTTCCGATCCCCGCGCCTATGGACCGGGCGCGCCGCGCCGCTGGTATGCGGGGGTGAAGGCGCGGTTCTAGGACGGATCGACATTCAGCCCTGACGGCCTGCAAATGGTGCTAGTCGGGGCGGTCGATGCGGGGCAGAAGCCGCGCCTCCAGCCCCGGATAGAGGTGCGAGACGCTGCGTTGCAGTTCATAACGCGCCGCCGCCATGGTCGCGAAGCGCGGCGGAATCGGCAGTTCGCCCGCCTCCACCATGTCGAGGCCCGATTGCACCGCCTGCGTCAGCGCATCCTCCAGCCAGTCGATCCAGTCGCGGGTCTGGGCGATGGCGGCCCGGCCGCCCGGATCGAACGGGCCGTGACCGGGGACCAGGCCGCCATGCGGTTCCCGCGCCAGCCGGTCGAGACTGGCGCGCCAGCCGGGGAGGTCGGCGGTCGGCGTGCTGGGGGCGCGGTCGTGGAAGACGAGGTCGCCGCCGATCAGCAGGCCGCTGCGTTCGTCCAGCAGCGCCAGGTCCGCGCCGCTATGGCCCGAAAGCGCCAGCAGCCGCAGCCTGCGCCCGCCGAACTCCTCCCGTCCGGCGGTGATCGGCCGGCCCGGCAGGACCAGTTCGGTGCCGCGCATCCAGTCGTTCAGCAGCCGGTACATGGCGTCCGAATAGCCGCGCCCCTCCCGCGCCAGCGCTTCGATCGTGCCGGGCAGGGCGGCGACGATTTGGGGATCGAAGGCGGCGATGCCCATGCCGTGATCGGGATGCAGATGGGTCACATAGACGCGGACCACCGGCTGGCCGGTCAGTCCCTCCGCCACCTTGCGCAGCGCCTGTCCATAGGCGAGAGACGGGCCGCAGTCGCACAGCACCGTGCCGGCGGGCGTGGCGATGATGGCGATATTGGCGATGGCGCCCCCATTGGCCGGCCCTATGGGCGCGTCCGCGCCGTGGATCATCCAGATGCCGTCCGCGACCGCGATGGGGGCAATCGCATAGCTGCCCCGCGCCTGCGCCGGCGTGACGGCCAGCGCCATGCTCCCCGCGATCAGCCTGCGCCGGGTCAGCATCATCGCGGCAGGGGCGACTGGCGCGCGACGGACAGCGTCGCGCGATAATCGCGTCCATTGGTGTCGCGGGCATCGACGGCCAGCACGTCGCCCGCCGCCGCGTGGGGAATCAGGGTGATGGCGGGATCTTCCGCGACCGAGGCCCAGATTTCCATCCGGCCCAGTTCGCGACCGGCGGCGTCGCTGACGGTCAGTCGTTCCAGATGATAGGTGGGAATGGCGTCGACCAGTCCGGTGTCCATCGGGTGGCGGAAATTGAGGCGCAGGCGGCTGGCGGGAACCGGCTCCGCGACGGGCCAGGCCTCGCCCCTGATTTCCCCCAGATGCTGCGCCCAGTCGCCCTTGACGCGGCTGACCGGGGGCGTCGAGCAGCCGCCGCCGGCCGCGTCGATCCAGCCGCCCGACACCAGCCATTCGCCGCTCGCCAGTTGCACCGCGCCGCGCACCGGGGTGCGCTGGTCCAGCTTGATGCGGGTGGCGAGATAGGCTTCGCCGTCCGTCGGGCGATAGTCGATGGCGATGGGGATGGGATTGAGGTCCGCCAGCAGGACGATGCGCCGGACGCCGGCGATGGCGCGGGCGTCGATGGCGACGGGGAAGCTGCGCTGGTTCTCCGCGATCTCAGGGAAGCCGACCTTCACCCGCGGATCGAAGCGGACCGGATCGTCGCCGAACAGCAGCTTCGCATGGGCTTCCCACATCGGCGAACCCAGCGGGTCGGCGGGCACGGATGCGCCCGCCCGCGCCGCCAGCGCGAGCAGGGCCAGGGTCATGGCTGCGCAGCTTCGCCTTTTCACGTCCTTCTCCCTTGGTGCAGGTCTACAGCCGGGCGCGATGCGCTACCATTGGCCCTTGGGTCGGATGGGGAGGGAGGCGGAATGAGAAGGACGATCTGGGCCGGAGCCTTGCTGCTTTGCGCGGCGCCCGTGGCGGCGGAACCGCTGTTCGGGCCTGACGGCTATCGGATCGCCGCCTATCGCGCGCCCGTTTCCCGTCCGCCCGACGGGGTCGGGCGGATCGCGCCGTC
>NZ_ATDO01000010.1:0-1513 GCF_000445085.1 Sphingobium sp. HDIP04
CGATGCCCGCGCCGACGGCTCCCGCGCCCCGCGCGACGGCGCGTCCTGCGCCCCATGCCATCGAACTGGTCGTGGGGAGCCGGCGCGAAACCATCTATTCGGGGAGTGGCGCGAAGTGAGGATTTCGGGCTGTTGGGAGCGGGCGCGTCTTGGATTGGGGCTGATCGCGATGGGCCTGCCCCTTGGCGCCGTGGCGCAAACGGCGTTGCAGGTGAAGGAGCAGCGCACCCTTTCCTATCCCCGCGCCATCGGGCGGGTCGAGGTGGACCGGGAGGGCGTGTTGTCCATCGCCGCGCCTTCTGCCCGGTCGCTGCGGCTGACGGCGATTGGCGAAGGCGCGGCGACCGTCAGCGTCTATGGCGGCGATGGCGGACTGATGGCGCGGGAGCCGGTCAGCGTCGCGCCCAATGCGGCGGCGAGCGCGCCCATCGTCAGGGCGGGCGAGCAGGTGGTGGCGGTGGACGTGCAGTTCGCGGCGGTCTCCGCGACGACGCTCAAGGCGCTGGGCTTCAACTTCTCCAAGCTCAGCGGCGATATTCAGGGGGCCATCGTTTCGCCCAGCAGCCTGGGGAGCGCGTCCTTCAATCCCGATGGGCTGGCGCTGGAGGCGAGCGCGCCGATCCAAAACGCCTTCAACCTGTTCCTTTCCGCGCCCAATCGGGGGATCGGCGCGGTGTTGAGCGCGCTGTCCTCCAACGGGCTGTCGCAGCTATTGGCGCAGCCGACCTTGCTGGTGCGATCCGGCGAGCAGGCGAGTTTCCTGGCGGGAGGCGAGTTTCCGGTGCCGGTGCCGCAGGTTTCGGGATCAGGCAATACTCTGTCCATCCAGTATAAGGAATTCGGCGTGCGGTTATCGGTGACGCCCTTCGTGTTGTCGAAGGATCATATCGTGCTGAAGATCGCGCCGGAGGTCAGCGAACTCGATTATAATAATGGCGTGCAGTTGCAGGGCTATGTCGTGCCGGGGCTGCGGCGGCGGTCGGCGGAGACGACGGTCGAACTGGGCAGCGGGCAGAGCTTCGTCATCGCGGGCCTGAGCTATTCCAGCCAGACGGTGACGAAGGAGAAGACGCCCCTTTTCGGCGATATTCCGGTGCTGGGCGCCTTCTTCAAGCGGCAGCAGAACCAGAAGGAGAAGCAGGAGCTGATCATCGTCGCGACGCCCCGGCTGGTGGGGCCGATGAAACCGGAGGAGGTGCCGCCCTTGCCCGGCGCGGCGACGGCGGGGATCGACCCCGGCATAGGCGACATGATTTTGGGCACGGACGGGCTGGACCAGTCCAGCGCGCCCTTCGGCGTGGTGCGGCGGTGAGCATGGCGAAGATCCTTCTGCTGTCGGTCGACCGGGTGCTGGCGCAGCGCATCGAGGAAGCGGCGGGCGGCCGCGCCACGGTGGAACTGGCGCAATCGGTGGAGCGCGAGGCGCTGGACGGGCTGGCGCTGATCGTCATCGACCGCGCCGCCATTCCGCCCGAGCGCGCCCTGTCGGTCGCGATCGGCGCCGTGGTGGCGG
>NZ_ATDO01000011.1:0-2399 GCF_000445085.1 Sphingobium sp. HDIP04
GGGAAGATGCGCAGGTCACGCCATTTCCCCTCCACCACCGCCTTCGGCGGCGTCGAAGAGAGTCGCGTGCCTCTCTTCGACCCTCCCCACGCTGCGCGTAGGGAGGAATTTTGGTTCTTGCTTTCGCGGGAACGGCTTGGATTAAAAGTGGGCGGTGTAGCCGCCGTCCACCGCCAGCACCTGCCCCGTCACATAGGACGCCGCGTCCGAAGCCAGGAACAGGACCGGCCCGACAATCTCCTCCGGCCGTCCCCATCGCCCCAGCGAGGTGCGCCGGGCCAGATGATCGGCGACGGCGGAGTCCGCGGTCATCTCCTCATTGGCCTCGGTCGCGAAATAGCCGGGCGCGACGGCATTGACGGTGATCCCCCGGCCGCCCAGTTCCGCCGCCAGCGCGCGCGTCAACGCGTCCAGCCCGCCCTTCGCCATGGTGTAGGCCGCATCGCCCGAACGAGCGATCTGCCCGGCGATGGAGGTGATGTTGACGATCCGTCCGCCCGCCCCCATGCCGGCCGCGACCGTCCGGGCCAGGTCGAAGGGCGCGACCAGATTGATCTCCAGCATCCGCCGCGCCGCCGGCCGGTCCAGCTCTCCAATCGGCCTGCGGTCGCGATGGCCGGCATTGTTGACCAATATGTCGACCGGCCCGCATGCGCCGAGCGCCGCCCGAAGCGCCTCGCCATCCTCCAGGTCGAAGATCAACGGCGCGCTCGTCCCGCCCAGCGCGGCGATGGCGGCGGCCGTCGCCTGGAGCGGCTCCGCCCTTCGCCCATGGAGCAGCACATGCGCCCCCGCCCCGGCAAGGCCCAGCGCGATTTCGCGTCCCAGGCCGCGCCCGGCTCCGGTGACGAGGGCGATCTTCCCTTGCAGCATCCATGCCTCCTCCACCCGGCCGCTCAGGCGAGGGCGAAGGTCTTGCTCCGCCCGCGATTGATCAGCAGCACCATTCCCGCCCCGATCAGGCACAATATCCCCGCCGCGACGAAGGCGGGCATATAGCTTTGCCAGACGGTGCGGGAAAGGCCGCCCGCCAGCGCCGCGCTCGCCGCGCCGAGCTGATGCCCGGCGAAGATCCAGCCGAACACCACATTGGCCCGCTCCGGCCCGAAGCGCTGCGCCGTCAGCTTGACCGTCGGCGGCACGGTCGCGACCCAGTCCAGGCCATAGAACATCGCGAAGACCGTCAGGCTGTAGAGAGAGAAGTCGCTGAACGGCAGGTAGAGCAGCGACAGCCCGCGCAGGCCATAATAGCAGAACAGCAGCCAGCGATTGTCGAACCGATCCGACAGCCAGCCCGACCCCAGCGTGCCCGCGAAATCGAACAGCCCCATCATCGCCAGCATCGACGCCGCGCCCACCGCCGCCAGCCCGTAATCGCCGCACAGGGCGATGAAATGCGTCTGGACCAGCCCGTTGGTGCTGGCCCCGCAAATGTAGAAGGAGAAGAACAATATCCAGAAGCTGGGCACCCGCGCCGCATCGGCCAATATGCGCAGCGGGCTCATCAGCAGGGCGCCGAAGCCGGCCGGCTGCGGCGGGGCGGGATGCACCGCGCTCTCGCCATAGGGCGGCAGGCCGAGGTCGGCGGGACGGTCGCGCATCAGCAGCAGCACGACCAGCGCCGCCAGCAGGACCGCGCCGCACACCAGCAGGACCGATGCGCGCCAGCCGAACCGCTCCGTCAAGGCGGCGAGCAGCGGCAGGAAGGCCAGTTGGCCCGTGGCGGTGCTGGCCGACAGCAAACCCATGACCAGGCCCCGCCTGTGCGTGAACCAGCGCGTGGCAACGGTGGCGCCCAGCACCATGGCGGTCAGGCCCGTGCCGATGCCGATGACGACGCCCCACAGCAGGACGAGCTGCCACAACCGGGTCATGCCCATGGACAGCAACAGCCCGACGACGATGATCGCCAGCGAGACCAGCATCATCCGCCGCACGCCAAAACGGTTCATGAAGGCGGCGGCGAACGGCCCCATCCCGCCGAAGAGGAGGAAGCGTATGGCCAGCGCCCCGGAAATGTCGGCCGCGCTCCAGCCGAACTCCCTTTGCAGGGGGATGATGAACACGCCGGGCGCGCCCACGGCCCCCGCGACGACCAGCATCGTGAGGAAGGTCGCGGCCAGCACGGCCCAGCCATAATGGATGTGGCGCGCGCCCATTTGGCGGGCGAGAGTCGCTGACAGCATGAAGGCCCCCGTTCCCGATGGATCGACCGGCGTTAGATGACGATCGTCATCGCAGGGTCAAGGGGCCAGTTGGCGCAATATGGACATGGATGGGCGGGCCCCGGCTGTCCCGACATTCGGCTCGCGCTGAACTGATGTCGATACAGCCCAGGCAGCGGGACAAATTCAAGACCCGCCGGACTGAGTTGATTAGGGTGGGAAGCCGTCATTCCC
>NZ_ATDO01000012.1:0-1674 GCF_000445085.1 Sphingobium sp. HDIP04
CCCCCATCCCGCCCGCGCCGCCGCAGCAGCCGGCGGCGGGAACGAGCCGCAGCGCATCGCCAAATTGCTCGCCCGCGCTGGCGTCGCATCCCGGCGGGAGGTCGAGCGGATGATCGAGGAGGGGCGGATCACGCTGAACGGCGAAGCGGTGTCGACCCCCGCCACGCTCCTCTCTTCGCTGCACGGCGTCGCGGTCGACGGCAATCCGGTCGCCGCGCCGGCGCCTGCGCGCCTGTTCCTCTTTCACAAGCCGTCGGGTTTCCTGACGACCGAACGCGATCCCCGCGGCCGCCCGACCATCTACGACAAGCTGCCCGCCGACCTGCCCCGCGTCATGCCGATCGGACGGCTGGACATGACGACGGAGGGCCTGCTGCTGCTCACCACCGATGGAGAGTTCAAGCGGCAGATGGAACTGCCCTCCACCGGCGTGCCGCGCACCTATCGCGCCCGCGCCTTCGGCGAGGTGAGCCAGAACCAGCTTGAGGATCTGTTCGACGGGCTGGAGATAGACGGGATACGCTATGGCCGGATAGAGGCCAATCTGGAACGGCGCACCGGCCGCAACCAGTGGATCGAAATGACGCTGACCGAAGGCAAGAATCGCGAGGTCCGCCGGGTGCTGGAACATCTGGGGCTTCAGGTGAACCGGCTGATCCGCACCAGCTATGGCCCGTTTCATCTGGGCGAACTGGCGTCCGGGGCGGTCGAGGAAGTGCGGCAGCACGATCTGGTCGTCTTCCGCAAGGGGCTGAAGGGCGGGAAATGAGGATCATCGCAGGTCAATGGCGCGGCCGTCCGCTGGTTGCGCCCAAGGGCGACGCGACGCGCCCCACGGCGGATCGCACCCGCGAAACGCTCTTTTCCATGTTGCTGAGCCGGATCGGCTCCTTCGAGGGGCTGAGCGTCGGCGATTTCTTCGCGGGGTCGGGCGCGCTTGGCTATGAAGCGCTCTCTCGCGGCGCGGCAAGCTGCGTCTTCGTGGAGCAGGACCGCGCCGCGCTGGATGCGATCCGCGCCAATGGCGACAGGCTGGGCGTCCGCCCCGACATCCGCCAGGGCAGCGTCCTGTCGATCGGTCCGGCGGGCAAGCCGCTGGACCTCATCTTCATGGACCCGCCCTATCAGAGCGGCGCGGGCATGGTGGCGCTGGACAAGCTCAGCCGCCTGGGCTGGACCGGCCCCGCGACCTGGATTAGCATGGAAACCGACCGCCGCGAGGATGTGGCCGTAAAGGGCTTCGCGGCAGAGGCGATCCGCGATGTGGGCAAGGCGCGCCTGACGTTGCTGCGCGCAACGGACCAGGCCGGGTAAAGCGCGCTCCGGCCCCGGCTGAAAGATAGGGCATGGGCGCGGGCGGGGCTTGGCGACCGTCGTCGCCACCCTGCCCCGCCCCGACGCCGTCAGCGCCGCTTGCGCATGGATTTGGACGCTTCGCCGCGGTTGATGCAGCTATCCTGCACCGTCTTGCTGCATAGCGGATAATCCTTCCGCTCGGTCGGCGGCGGCGTCATGTTGCCGCCGACGGTCGCGGGATTGGCGGATGTTCCGACCGGCGCGGACGGATCGCGCGGGACGCCGGCGGGGGCAGGTTGCATCCCCGTGTCCGGGGGCACGGCGCCCGTGGGTTGACCGGCATTGGGATCGGCGGCGGGCGGCGGCGTGGCCGGCGTC
>NZ_ATDO01000013.1:0-13056 GCF_000445085.1 Sphingobium sp. HDIP04
GAAGCTCCCCCGGATCAAGTCCGGGGTCGCGCCCACCCCTAGCCCCTCCCGCCTGCGGGAGGGGGAATGTCTTGGATCGACCAGTTCCAGACCCTTCCGAATCTGTCCCCGCATCCCGGCGCCGTCGCCTCTCACCGAACCGCCACGATCCCCCACGGCGCCGCGCCCACCGGGATCGTTCCCGTGACCTCGCCCTTGGCCAGATCGATCACGCTCACATTGTCCGAAAGGCCATTGGCCGCATAGGCCCGCGCCCCGTCGCCGCTGACGGCGACATGCCATACCCGCCTGCCCACCGGCACATAGGCGCGCACCTTGCGGCTCGCCACGTCCACCAGCGCGACATGGTCCGCGCGCCCCAGCGCCACCACCGCCGTCCTGCCGTCGGGCGTGAAGCGGATGCCGCAGGGCAATATGCGATGGTCCGCCACGCCCGGAATGGCGAAATGCAGCGTCTCCACCACCTTGCGGGAGGCCGCATCGACGATCTGCACCGTCCCGCCCACCTCCGCCGCGACCCACAGCTGCGCGCCGTCGCCGGTGAACTCCACATGCCGCGGGCGCAGGTCCACGGGCGTCGCGTCGACCATCTCCCGCTTCGCCACGTCCACCCAGTTGACGACATTCTCCTCCTCCGAAGTCACCGCCACCCACCGGCCGTCGGGACTTTGCGCCACGCCTTCAGGCTCGCCGCCGACGCCGACCTGAAAGGCGACGGTCCGGTTCGCAAGGTCGATGGCGGTCAGCGCGGCATCGTCCTCATTGGCGACGAACAGCGTCCCGCCATCGCGCGAGAGGAAGAACTGCTCCGGATCCTCGCCGGACGGCAGTTCCGCCACGACCTTTCCCGTGGCGCGCTCGATCACCTGCACGGCATGGTCGGTCGACGCGCAGAGATAGATATATTTCCCGTCCTTCGACACGGTGATCCCGCGAGGACGGCCGCCCACGGCCCAGGTCGCCACCACCTTCGCGCTGGCCGCATCGATCACGCTGACGCTGTTGCCCCGCTCGTTGGAGACATAGAGCGTCTCCGCCTGCGCGCTCGCCGCCTGGGCGATCACGGGAGCCAGCATCAACCCCGCCAGAAAGATGCGCTTCACAATCCTCTCCCAACCTGCAGCCTGTTCCTGCGCATGATTATAGCGCGCGCCCCTCGACCGGGATTGTACCAACGGCCAATAGGGCGTCAAAGCCCGCTGCCCTACACTCGCCCCAATCATATCGGGTGAGGATTTCGAGCATGAATCTGGGACGCATCTCGCTGCTGGGCGCCATGGCCATATTGGGCGCGACCACGGCAACCGGCCTGATGGCGCACGGCAATGTGACGCCGCAGGCGGTCGACACCTCCGCCCTGCCGGACATCGGCGAGGAATGGCTGGCGAAGAACCCCTATAGCGGCAATGCCAAGGCCATAGAGATCGGCCAGTCCGCCTATGGCCAGAATTGCGCCCGCTGCCACGGGCTGGACGCGGAAAGCGGCGGCATCGCGCCCGACCTGCGCTATCTGGAACAGGGCGAATCGGGCGACCAGTGGTTCGTGGAGCGCTTCCGCCACGGCTCCAGCCATGATGGAAAGGTCTATATGCCGCCCTTCGGCGACGTGCTGGGCCAGAAGGCCGGCTGGGCGATCCGCGCCTGGCTAGAAACCAAGTTCCAGGGCTGAGGGCATGATCGACCGGCGAAGCCTGCTGGGCGGCGCGGGCGCGGCACTGGCGCTGGGGCTGCTGCCGGGGACGACCCAGGCGGCCCCGCTGGGCAAGGTCAGGGAACTGGGCGTGCTGCGGGTGGTGGTCTACAAGGACAACCGCCCCTGGTCGTGGGAGGAAGGCGGCAAGCTCGCCGGGCTGGACGTCGACCTAGCCGGCGCCATCGCCCGGAAGCTGGGCGTGCGCGCCGACGTCGCGCAGCTTGTCGCGGACGAAAGCGTGGACGACGACCTGCGCCATGGCGTGTGGAAGGGCGGCCTGCTGGGCTTCGCGCCGGGCGACCTGATGCTGCACGTCCCCTTCGACCGGACCTTCGCCGCCCGCAACGACCAGGTGGCGATCATCGCGCCCTATTATCGCGAGAGCTTCCGCTTTGCCGGCATGCGCAACGCCATCGACCTGGAGGCGCCGCCCACCGGATGGCGCGGGCACAGGCTGGCGGCCGAACTCGACTCCATTCCCGACTTCTACCTGATCGGCTCCTTCGGCGGCATATTGGCGAAGGACGTGGCGCATTATCCCAGCGGCGCCGAAGCCGTCGCGGCCGTGGCGGCGGGCAAGGCGGACGCCGTGCTCGCGAGCCGCGCCCAGATCGAGGAAGGGCTGCACCGGGGCTGGTCGCTGACGGTGCGCAAGGGGCCTTTGCCCGCCTTCACCTCGCCCGGCTGGGACATCGGCATGGCGGTCAGGGAAAACAGCCGCACATTGGGCGATGCGGTGGAGGAGATCGTCTCCGCCATGGCCGCAAGCGGCGAGATGAAGGCGCTGTTCGCAACCTATGGCGTCGAGTGGACCCCTGCCCTCGCGGCCGGATGACCATTCCCCCTCCCGCCAGGGAGGGAGGGACGCGCCCGACCCAAGGTCCAATTGCTGCGCAGCATGGGTGCAATAATCTTCAAAGGGTGGGGGCGCCAATCACGCCCTTTCAACAGAGGGAGGATGGAATGAAAGGACGTTTGACGCGAGCCCTGTCCGGCGCCGCGATCCTGGGCCTGGCGGTCGCCGCCGCGCCGTTGCTGGCCGAAGGGCCGACCGATGCGGACCTGATGAACGACGCGGCGACGCCCGGCGACGTCCTGACATACGGCATGGGTCCCAAGGCGCAGCGCTTCAGCCCGTTGAAGGCGATCAACGCCTCCAACGTCGCGAAGCTGGTTCCCGCCTTCTCCTCCTCGCTCGGCGGGGAAAAGCAGCGCGGACAGGAAGCGCAGCCCATCGTCTATGACGGCACCATCTACGTCACCGGCAGCTATTCGCGCCTGTTCGCCTTCGACGCCCGCACCGGGGAGGAAAAGTGGCAATATGACGCCCGCCTGCCCGAAGGGATCATGCCCTGCTGCGACGTGGTGAACCGCGGCGCGGCCATCCATGGCGACAAGATCATCTTCGCCACGCTGGACGCGCACATGGTCGCGCTCAATCGCCACACCGGCAAGGTCATCTGGAACAAGCAGATCGCGGATTACCAGGCCGGCTATTCGGCCACCGCCGCGCCGATGGTGGTGAAGGGCAAGGTGATCTACGGCAATTCGGGCGGCGAATTCGGCATCGTCGGCGCGGTGGAAGCGCGCGACGTCAACACCGGCGAGCTGGTCTGGCGCCGCCCGACGATCGAGGGGCACATGGGCACCCTCAACGGCAAGGACAACGGCCTCACCGGCAAGACCAACGCAAGCTGGACCGGCGACCTGTGGAAGACCGGCGGCGGCGCGACCTGGCTGGGCGGCACCTATGACCCGGAAACCGACCTGCTGTTCTTCGGCACCGGCAACCCCGCGCCCTGGAACAGCCATTTGCGCAAGGGCGACAATCTCTACACCAGTTCGACCCTCGCCATCGATCCCGACACCGGCGTCATCAAATGGCATTACCAGACGACCCCGCATGACGGCTGGGACTTCGACGGCGTCAACGAATTCATCCCCTTCGACGCCACCGTCAACGGCAAGCCGATGAAGCTGGGCGCGAAGGCCGACCGCAACGGCTATTTCTTCGTGCTGGACCGCACCAACGGCAAGTTCATCAGCGCCAGCAAGTTCGTCATGCAGACGACCTGGGCCAACGGCTTCGACAAGAACGGCCGGCCCAATTACAACGACGCCAACCGCCCCGGCGCGCCCGGCGAGACGGCCAAGGGATCGTCCGTCTTCGCCAGTCCCAGCTTCCTGGGCGGAAAGAACTGGATGCCCATGGCCTACAGCCAGGACACCGGCCTTTTCTACATTCCGTCCAACGACTGGGGCATGGACATCTGGAACGAGCCGATCGCCTACAAGAAGGGGGCGGCCTATCTGGGCGCCGGCTTCACCATCAAGCCCATTGCGGAGGATCATATCGGCGCGCTGCGCGCCATGGACCCGAAGACCGGCAAGATCGTCTGGGAATATAAGAACAAGGCGCCGCTCTGGGGCGGCGTGCTCTCGACGGCGGGCAACCTGGTCTTCACCGGCACGCCGGAGGGGTATCTCAAGGCCTTCGACGCGAAGACCGGCCAGGAATTGTGGAAGTTCCAGACCGGCTCGGGCGTGGTGGGCAGCCCCGTCACCTGGGAACAGGATGGCGAGCAATATGTGGCGGTGATGTCCGGCTGGGGGGGCGCGGTGCCGCTGTGGGGCGGCGAAGTCGCCAAGAGCTTCAAGGACATCAACCAGGGCGGCGCGCTCTGGGTGTTCAAGCTGCCCGGATAAGAGGACAAGAACGATGATCGTCATGGGACGCGGCAACCACATGCACTCCATCCCGGCAATTCCGCCCGGCGCGATGCGGCTTGCCACGGCCCATGACTTGTCCGATGATCCGGGTCGAGGGGTGGGGCGGTATATGGGTGGCGAGGCAATCATGGAGCGGGTGCTGATCGTCGACGATCATCCCCTCGTGCGCGACGGGCTGCGCAGCGTGATCGCGATCAGCTTCGACAATATCGAGATATTCGAGGCGGCGACGCTCGACGAGGCCGTCTCGCTGCTGGAGAAGCAGGATAATTTCGACCTCATCCTGCTCGACCTCAACATTCCCGACGTCCGCCGCCTCGATGGCCTCAAACTGCTGCGGGATCGTTTCCCGATCCTGCCCGTGGTGATGGTGTCGGGCGCCTTCGACCGCGCCATCGTGCAGGAGGCGCTGGCCGCCGGCGCGGCGGGCTTCATCCCCAAGTCGCTGAAGCGCAGCGCCATCGTCGATGCGCTCCATCGCGTGGTGTCGGGCGAAATCTACCTGCCCGAAGCCATGGGCGAGAGCGTCGCCCCGACGGCGGAGGAGGATGAGATCGCCCGCCGCATCGACAGCCTGACGCCGCAGCAGAAGACGGTGCTGGCGCATCTGGTGCGCGGGCGGCTGAACAAGCAGATCGCGCATGACCTGGGCGTGTCGATGACCACCATCAAGGCGCATGTCTCCGCCATCCTCCAGAAGCTGGGCGTGCTCAGCCGCACCCAGGCGGTGATCAAGGCCAATCAGGTGCATTTCCGCGCCGATTGAGCCTCTCCTTCGCAGCGCGGCCCGGCGATCGATGGACTCGCTTGGAATTTGCTGCATGACAGGTAAGGAATCTTGCGGCTCCCTCGTTGGTGAAGGCACCTGCTGCTGATGGAGGCTGCATGAGCACATCGTCATCTGTCACGGTCCGGAACGCGACGGCCGGGGACGCGGCCGCCATCGCCGCCATCTACGCGCACCACGTCCTGCACGGCACGGCCAGCTACGAACTCGTGCCGCCGACCGTCGCGGAGACCGTGGCCAAGATCGGGCGCGTGACCGGCCGGGGCTGGCCCTTCCTGGTGGCGTGCGACGGCGCGGAGGTGGTCGGCTATTGCTATGCGACGCAGTTCCGCGACCGGCCCGCTTATGCCCATGCCTGCGAAAACAGCATCTACGTCGCGCACGACCGGCGCGGCGGCGGCATCGGCCGGGCGCTGCTGGAAGCGCTGCTGGACGCGGCGGAGGCCTTCGGCTTCCGCCAGATGGTGGCGGTGATCGGCGGCGGCGAACCCGCCTCGGTCGCGCTCCACGCCGCCTGCGGCTTCCGGCAGGCGGGCCGGCTCACCGGCATGGGCTGGAAGGCGGGCCGCTGGCTCGACACCGTCTACATGCAGATCGCGCTGGGCGGCGGCAATGCCACCGCGCCCGACGCCGCCCGGCCCTAACCGCGGCCGGCAACGGGCAGCAGGGGCGATTGGCTATCGGCCGCAAATCTGCTATTCCTGACCCACTGACGGCATGGCCAGACCCGCCGCCCGCCCTTGTGCCGGCAACCCCTTCCGGCACCGCGCACGACGCCCGCCTGACCATGCCTTCGGGCACAGGGCGATGGAGGATGTCATGGCGATTTCCCAGAGATTGCGCGGCTATATGGACCGTTGCGGCACGCGCTTCGACGAATGGCCGCACGAACATTCCAGCGAAATGGCGCGGGCGGCCCAGGCGGCGCATGTCCCTGGCCGTCAGGTGGCGAAGGCCGTGCTGGTGCAGGCGGGCGACGAATATATGCTGGCCGTCCTTCCCTCCTCCAAGCATGTGAGCTTCAACTTCCTGCAGCAATGGCTGGCCCGCGACGTCTCGCTGGCGGAGGAACATACGGCAGCCGCGCTGTTCCCCGACTGCGAACTGGGCGCGATCCCGCCGGTGGGCGCGGCCTATGGGCTGAAGACGATCATCGACGACGACATGCTGATGGATCAGGATGTCTGGTTCGAGGGCGGCGACCACCACACGCTGGTGCACATGAATGCGGAGAATTGGCGGCGGCTGCAAAAGGGCGCCGGCCATTTCGCGTTCAGCATCTAGGCGTTGATATTCCCCTCGCGGGCGGGCTCAGGGGGCGGGCGCGGGCGCAGCGAGCTTGCGTCCTCCGGGCGGAGAGTGAACGCCGCCGGCGCCGTCCCCTCTCATGCAATAAATTCAACACTGTCATCGGAAAAATAACATGGCCTTCGCAGTTCCCCCCTGGCGGGGCATGGCCTAGAATCCCGGTCCCGGAGAAGCTGAAAGGAATCGTGCAATGGACGCAAAGACGAGCAATGATCCGCTGTCCTGTCCCGTGAAGGAACCCGCCGCGCTGCGATCCCTGCTGGGGCGCACCAACCGCGACTGGTGGCCGAACCAGCTTTCGCTCGACATCCTTCAGCAGAACGGCCTGTCGGGCAATCCGCTGGGCGACGATTTCGATTATGCGGCGGCGTTCAAGACGCTGGATTATCAGGCGGTGAAGCGCGATCTGACCGCGCTGATGACCGACAGCCAGCCCTGGTGGCCGGCGGACTACGGTCATTACGGCCCTTTCTTCATCCGCATGGCCTGGCATTCGGCGGGCACCTATCGCACCGGCGACGGGCGCGGCGGCGCTTCCTCCGGATCGCAGCGTTTCGCCCCGCTCAACAGCTGGCCGGACAATGCCAATCTCGACAAGGCGCGCCGCCTGCTCTGGCCGATCAAGCAGAAATATGGCCAGAAGCTGAGCTGGGCGGACCTGATGATCCTGGCGGGCAATGTCGCCATCGAATCGATGGGCGGCCCGGTCTTCGGCTTCGGCGGCGGCCGCGCCGACGTGTTCGAGCCGGAAAAGGACGTCTATTGGGGCACGGAGGAATTCTGGGTCGGCCAGGAGGGCAATGAAACCCGCATCCAGCCCGAAAAGAACATGGTCCTCGAAAGCCCGCTGGCCGCGATCCAGATGGGCCTGATCTACGTCAATCCGGAGGGGCCGGGCGGCAATCCCGACCCGCTGCAATCGGCGCGGGACATCCGCGAGACCTTCCTGCGCATGGGCATGAACGATGAGGAGACCGTCGCGCTCACCGCGGGCGGCCACACATTCGGCAAGGCCCATGGCGCGGGCGACGCGTCGAAGGTCGGCAAGGAACCGGAGGGCGCGGACATCGCGCAGCAGGGCCTTGGCTGGCAGAGCGGCTATGAAAGCGGCATTGGCGACCATACCATCACCAGCGGCATCGAAGGCGCGTGGACGCCGACGCCCCGGACCTGGGACCACAGCTTCTTCCACATGCTGCTCGACTATGAATATGAGCTGGTGAGAAGCCCGGCGGGCGCCAAGCAGTGGCAGCCCGTCAACCAGAAGCCGGAGGACATGGCCCCCGGCGCGCACAGCCCCGACAGGCGCGTGCCGACGATGATGACGACCGCCGACATGGCGTTCAAGATGGACCCGGAATATCGCAAGATTTCCGAACGATTCCGCAACGATCCCGCCGCGTTCGAGGACGCCTTCGCCCGCGCCTGGTTCAAGCTGTGTCACCGCGACATGGGGCCGAAGGCGCGCTATCTGGGGCCTGAGGTGCCCGCCGAAGACCTGATCTGGCAAGACCCGATCCCGGCGGTAGACCATCCCCTGGTCGACGCGGCGGACATCGCTTCGCTCAAGCAGAAGATATTGGCGTCGGGCCTCAGCGTCGCGGAACTGGTGACGACCGCCTGGGCCTCCGCCTCCACCTATCGCGGGTCGGACCATCGCGGCGGCGCCAATGGCGGGCGCATCCGGCTGGCTCCGCAAAAGGACTGGGACGTCAACCAGCCGGAGCAGCTTGGCCGCGTCCTGTCGGCATTGGAGAAGATCAAGGCCGAATTCGACAGCGCGGGCGCGAAGAAGATCTCGCTTGCTGACCTGATCGTGCTGGCCGGATCGGCAGCCATCGAAAAGGCGGCGAAGGATGGCGGGCGCAACATAGAGGCGCCCTTCACCCCCGGCCGCACCGACGCCTCGCAGGAACAGACGGACGTGCAGAATTTCGAGGTGCTGGAGCCGAAGGTCGACGGTTTCCGCAACTATCTGCCCGTGCCGTTCAGCGTGCCGGTCGAGGAACTGCTGATCGACCGCGCCCAGTTGCTGACATTGAGCGCGCCGGAAATGACGGTGCTGGTCGGCGGCCTGCGCGTGCTCGGCGCCAATCATGGCGGGTCGAGCCATGGCGTGTTCACCGACCGCCCCGGAACGCTCAGCAACGACTTCTTCGTCAACCTGCTCGACATGGGCACGGCGTGGAAGGAGGTGGAGGGTCAGAAGGACATCTTCACCGGCACCTGCCGCAGGTCCAATGAACAGAAATGGACCGGCACGCGCGTAGACCTGGTGTTCGGGTCGAACGCGCAACTGCGCGCCCTGTCGGAGGTTTATGCCTCCGCCGACGCGGGCGACAAGTTCGTGAACGACTTTGTCGCCGCCTGGACCAAGGTGATGAACGCCGACCGCTTCGACCTGGCGGCCTGAAGATGGCAAGGCCGCTCCTCCGGGGAGCGGCCTTTCCCTGTCACGTCCCGCCGCCTGAACTACGTCTTTCCGCTCAATTGAGCTTGCCCGGCTTTCATGCGACATTGGCTCCCGCACCGATGCGGAGACTCGCCGTGCACGATTATCTGAAGGACGCCGCCGATGCTGCCAAGCTGACGGACGAGCAGCTCCTCGCCATCCTCCGCAGGATCGGCGATCCGGAACACCCGACCGGGTTCGAACAGGCGGTGCTGGACGAAATGGAAAGGCGGCATCTGCGCCCTTCCTGATCCCCTCCCCCGCCTATTTCAGCATCGTCCGCAGCAACGCCCGCAACTGCGCGGGCTTGACCGGCTTGCCCAGCAGCGCAATGCCCCAGCCGTCCATCCGCGCCTTCAACGCCTCGCCCCGGTCGGCGGAGATCATCACGGAGGGCACCGCCCGCCCGAAATGGCCATGCAGCCGTTCGATCACCGCATCCCCCGTCTCGCCGTCGTCCAGATGATAGTCGACCAGTATGACGTCGGGCGCCTCGCCATCGGCGAAGGCCGCCACCGCCTCCTCGAATCCCGCGGCGGTCGCGACCGTGCAGCCCCAGCCGCCCAGCAATGTCGACATGCCGGTCTGGATCGCGCGTTCATTGTCGACCACCAGCACCTTCAGCCCGCGCATCGAACGGTCGCTGCGCGGCGCGCTGCCGCCCTCCCCTTCCTCCACCACCGCCTCGCCCCGCGGCACGCGGATGGAGAAGGTCGCGCCCTGCCCCAGCGCGGATTCCAGCGACACCTCGTGGCGCAGCATGTCGCTCGCCCGGCGGACGATGGCCAGGCCCAGCCCCTTGCCGCCCGCGCCCCTGCCCCCCCGCGTGTCGAGACGGCGAAACTCCTCGAAGATCAGTTGCTGCTTGTCGGGCGGGATGCCGGGGCCGCTGTCCGCGACGCTCAGCCTGATCCCCTCCCCTTCCGCCACGCAGGCGACGCGCACCGACCCGCGCTGGGTGTAGCGCAGCGCGTTGGACAGGAAATTCTGCAATATCCGCCGCAGCAACCGGATGTCGGACCGCACCCAGACCGGAGCCGTCTCCACCGTCAGCGCCAGCCCCGCCGATCGCGCCATCGGCGCGAATTCCGTCCTCAGCGTGTCGAGCAGCCGGTCGATGCGGAAATCGCTGATCTCCGGCTGGATCGCCCCCGCGTCCAGCCGGCTGATCTCCAGCAGCGCCTCCAGCAGGTCCTCCACCGAATCCAGCGCGGTAGAGGTCTGGTTGACCAGCGCCCGCGTCGGCAGCGCCAGCCGCCGGTCGCCCAGCGCCGCGACGAACAGCCGCGCCGCGTTCAACGGCTGCAACAGGTCGTGGCTGGCGGCGGCGAGGAAGCTGGTCTTGGACAGGTTCGCCTTTTCCGCCGCCGTCTTGGCGTCCATCAACTGCGCCTCGATCTCCCGCCGCTCGGCCACTTCGGCCTCCAGTTCCGACGTGCGTTCCGCCACCCGCCGCTCCAGCGTCTCCGCCGTTTCGCGCAGCGCCGCCTGCGCCCGCAGCATGTCGGTGACGTCGGTGAAGCCGATCACCTGCCCGCCCCGTTCCATGGCGTTGCTGCGGATCTCGAAACTGCGCGCCCCGGCATGGACCAGCTCGCTGCGATGGCGCGCCCCGCCCCGGTCCAGGCAGCCCCTGTCGTCCATGCCCAGCCTGCCCCGGCACCAGTCCAGCAGCGCGGCATGGCTGTCCCGCTCCTGCGCCCAATCCTCCGGCAGTTCCAGAAGCCGTTGCAGCGCCTCGTTCCACGCCGCCAGCCGCCCCTCCGCATCGAACAGGCACACGCCTTCGGACAGATTGTCGAGCGTCGCCTGCAACACGATGTTGCGCTCGGCCAGTTCCCGCGCCCGGTCTCGCGCATCCTCCGCCTTCGCCTCGGTGATGTCGGTATAGATGCCGACGATGCCGCCTTCGCTGGTCCGCAGTTCGTTGATCTGCACCCATCGCCCGTCGGACAGCGCCTGCACATGCCCGCCCTCCGCCACGCTGTGGCGGGCGAGGCGGTCGGACACCCATCGGTCCTGCCCCACCGGACGATGGTGGGCGGCGGCCAGCCTGGCGATCTCGTCGAAGCTCATGCCCTCGCGGATATGGTCCGCGATCTCCGGCCAGAAACCCAGATAGGCCTCGTTATAGAGGACCAGCCGGTCCTCCGCGTCGAACAGCACGAAGCCTTCGTTGATTGAATCGATCGCGTCGCGCAGCCGCATCCGCGCCGCGTCGGCGCGGCCATGGGCAGAGGCGAGGTCGGCATTGGCCTCCGCCAGCTTCGCCAGCGCATCCTCCAACTGCGCGGTCCGCTCCCGCACCATGGCTTCCAGCGAGATGGCGGTCTCGAACATCGAAAAGGCGTTGCCCGCCATGTCGCTCGACCGTTCGACCCGGTCGATCAGCGCCGCGTTGATCTTGCGCAGCTTGCGGTTCTCCTCCCGCAACGCCTCAATCTCGGCGGAAGAGGGAAGCGCGTCCTTCATCGCCCGATGGCAAGCCCGCTGAAGGTCTGGTTGACGTGCAGCGCATGATATTGCTCGCCATAGGTGTTGAAGCCGATCACCCGATGCCGCCCGTACAGTTCCGACACGGCGCGCGTGATCTGCCGCTGCTCGGCATCGATGCGGTTCAATACGCAATCGAAGGCGATGATCCGGTCCACCGGCCCCACCTCCGCCGCGATGTCGGCGAACAGCGCGTCCATCCGCGCAATCCGGTCCACCGGCTCGCCCACGGTCATCACGATCCCCTCGTCGATGGCGCAGTAGAAGGTAAGGCTGCCGTCGGGATTCGCGCTCTGGATCGACCGCACATGATAATCGCCCCCCGCCCGCACCATCAGCGGATGCGCGGCATAGAAGGCGACGCCCAGCGCCTCGCCCGCATGGCCCGCCAGCCGCAGATATTCCTGCGCGGCGGGCTCCGCATTGATCTCGGTCACGATCCGGTCGTTCGGGATCGCCCCGGTGACGACCATCTTCGCCTCGCTCGGCCGGTAATGCTGCGCCTTGAACACATGCAGCGGGCGCGGCGTGGACAGGATCGCCACCACCGCCGCATGGGCATGGAAGCGCCCGCCATGGAAGACCGCCGTCTCGCGAAAGGCCATGCCGTCGCCCGACGACCCGCCGATCAGCGCGATGTCGCCCAGCCCGTCCTGGATCGTCATGGTCAGCAATTCCTCCCGGTGCGACAGACCGTCGACCAGGAACAGCGCGACATGATTGACCTTATCGCCCAGATGGCGGCTTTCCCGCTCCGCCCGCGCCGCCAGCCCGCGCACCGCCTGCCGCGCCGCGGCGGGATCGAAATTCTCTATGTCGTCGAAGCAGAGCGAGGTCATGTGGAAGGCCGAGGCGGGAAAGCCGACGACGCTCAAGCTGTCCTCGTCATAGCCGTTTTCGGTCAGCTCCCCCGAACTGGTGCAGCCGATCGCCACCACCCCCTCCGTCCTGGGGTTGACCGCCCGCGCCAGCGCCTCCCGGTCGAAACGGTGCGAACAGAACAGCAGCATCCCGGCCAGCGGCTCCTCTCCCAACTGCCCGGCCACTTCGGCCATGGCCTTGGCCGGATCGCCCGCATGGCTGGACGCAAAGGCGATCTGCGACGCCAGCATGGTCATGTTCCTCTCCCCGCATTTTCTCCCTGTTCTGTGTATGCGGTTTCACGCTCCGCGCAAAGGCTCTCCCGCCGCCTCCAGCGCCGCATTCTCCTCATCGGTGAAGACGCGGGATCGGACGATGAAGCGCATCCCCTCCGGGCTTTCCAGCGACATGCCCGCGCCCCGGCCCGGCACGACGTCGACGGTGACCTGGGTATGCCGCCAATATTCGAACTGCGCCGCGCCGATCCACACCGGCACATCGCCCGCGATATGGCCCAGGAGCACATCCTGCCCCCCGACCCTGAACTCGCCGCGCGGGAAGCACATCGGCGCGGACCCGTCGCAACAGCCGCCGGACTGATGGAACATCAACGGCCCATGACGCATGGTGAGGCGGGCAATCAACGCTTCGGCCTCCGGCGTGGCGAGGATGCGGGGTGGAAGGTTCATAATGATCTCCAGTCCCCCTCCCGCAGGCGGGAGGGGCTAGGGG
>NZ_ATDO01000014.1:0-1176 GCF_000445085.1 Sphingobium sp. HDIP04
CCCGCCGCGGGACAGGTGCAGGGGCGGTCGGCTCCGGCCGCGCCTGAGCCCGTCGCTCCGGCGTCTGCTTCGGTGCCGGCTCCGGCCGCCGTCGACTGATCCGTTCAGGGGCGATTCAGCGGAATTTGGCGCAAAGTCGCGCTTTACCGGGCGGATTATAACCTTATGGTTAAGGCCGGATATAAGTCGGGGATCATCATGCGTAACGCTTTTTTCGCGACGGCCGCACTGGCGCTGGTCGCGCTCGCGCCGCCGCTATCGGCGCAGAATGTCAGCGTCGACGTGCGCGTCGACCGTCTGGAGAAGGAAATGCGCGCCGTGCAGCGCAAGGTGTTCCCGGCCGGCGCGCCGCTGGAGGCGGAGATCGCCCGCCCCGCCGCCCCGGCGGTGGTGCCGGGGTCGCCCGCGTCCACGCCGGTCGCCGACCTGACGGCGCGGGTGAACGCGCTGGAATCGCAACTGGCCTCCATCACCGGGCAGGTCGAGGAAAACGCCTTCAAGCTCAAGCAGTTGGAAGAGGCGTTCAACCGCTACAAGGCGGAGCAGGAAAGCCGCGCAGCGCCTGCCGCGGTGCCGCCGACGGCGCTCGGCCCCTCCGCCTCGTCCGCTTCGGCGGCTGGCGCGTCGGCCCGGCCGGCCGCGCCGCGCCCCGCCGCCAATGGCGCGAGCGAGGAACGCAAGATCGCCGTCGCCGCGATCGAGCGGCCCTCCACAGGCAATGAGGCGGACGACGCCTATACCTATGGCTTCCGCCTGTGGGACGCGAAATTCTATCCGGAGGCGCAAGCGCAGCTCAAGGCGACCGTGGACAAATATGGCGCCAGCCCCGTCGCCAGCAAGGCCGCGAACCTGCTGGGCCGCGCCTATCTGGACGACGGCAAGCCCGCCTTGGCCTCCGTCGCCTTCTACGAAAATTACCAGAAGCGGCCCAAGGGCGACCGCGCCGCCGACAGCCTGGCCTATCTGGGCGAGGCGCTGATCCAGCTCAAGAAGCCCGCCGATGCGTGCAAGGTCTATGCGGAACTGGAGCAGGTCTATGGCGCCAGCCTGTCGAACGGCCTGCGCGGGATGATGGACAAGGGCCGGACCAGGGCCAAGTGCACGGCCTGAGGGCCGCATGGCTGAGGGCGATCTTGAAACGCAATTGAAGCAGGCCATCGGGGCGCTGGCGGAAAA
>NZ_ATDO01000015.1:0-13949 GCF_000445085.1 Sphingobium sp. HDIP04
CTAAATAGCTTGAGCGCGCAATTCAGACCCGCGTCGCTGAGGGTTCTTTTTTCCGATGCACAACAACTGGGCCGATCACCGGACCTTGATCCAAGCACAATTACCAGTTGGTAGTCAAGCTGGATTCTGAGGAACCGGACCGAAAAGTGAGACTAAATGTCCAAGTCCCCTGGCCCGCTAATGCTGCCCCTTTGCGCGCGGCACGCAGCCGCGCGCTTTCACTTTCTAATGCTGTGTTTTCACAAATAATATCAATGAGTTCAAACACCCACGGACCAGCCTCCGTCAATCGGCAGATCCACGCCAGTAATATATTTCGCCTCGTCAGAGGCCAGAAAAAGCGCGCCGTTGGCAATGTCGATCGGGTCACCGAGCTTTCCCATGGGGATCTGGCTTGTCTGCTGCTTCAGCACGTCAGGGGGGACATTCGCCGTGATCGGCGTGTTCATTCCGCCGGGCACGATCGTATTCACCCGAACGCCGCGGTCCACAAACTCCAGCGCCGCCGCCTTGCTCATGATGCGCACGGCCGCTTTGGTGGCACAGTAGCTGGCATTGCCGGCGGTGGGAAACATGCCGATCAACGAACTGATGTTGATGATCGAGCCATTGCCCGACTTCACCAGCTCGGGGATTGCCGCCTTGATTCCGAGGAAGATAGCAGTCTGATTGACCGCCACCATCTTGTTCCAGCCTTCAATGCTCTCCTCCTCGAAGCCGCCAGGATGAATGATACCGGCAGTGTTGGATAGAGTCGTAAGCCCGCCAAAAGCCTCGACGGCAGCGGCAATCGCATTATTCCAGCTCGCCGCATCGGTAACATCCAACCGAATGAAGAGCGCATCGCCACCAGCAGCCCTGATTTCGGCTACGACGCCCTTGGCCATCTCTTCATTGAGGTCGCCGATTACGACCTTGGCGCCTTCTTCCGCGAAACGCTTCGCCTGAGCGGCGCCGAGCCCGCTCGCTCCACCCGTGATGAGCGCAACCTTGCCTGCGAGTCTGTTAGCCATTCTTCATCCTCCGAAAATGCTCAACTGCGCGAATTGACTTCGCTTCAGCCTTGACCACATCGCCAGTGGCCCCATGTGCCTGGCACCAGCCTGAAAGATCAGAGCATACTTACCACATGGTTACAAGCCTGCTTTGCGAGAGGACGAAATGCCCTCTTGTCCAGCCGGGGCGAAAGGCGCTGGTTCATACTCTATGTTCTACAATGGCTTCCTTTACAGCGTTCGCGGCCTGCAATCTCCGACTCGAAGTGAA
The DNA here is from genome assembly GCF_000445085.1 of Sphingobium sp. HDIP04. Lineage (NCBI taxonomy): Bacteria > Pseudomonadati > Pseudomonadota > Alphaproteobacteria > Sphingomonadales > Sphingobiaceae > Sphingobium > Sphingobium sp. HDIP04. The sequence continues at coordinate 1,267 of NZ_ATDO01000015.1, forward strand.
AAAGCCTACGCAGATGGCGCATGCCCTCCTTTTATCGAATCGCTTGGATCATGCAGGGGTTAATGATAATTACCATGTGGTCATCATGCCCATGGGCCAGATAAGGACTGCAATATGAATTTCACGATGTCGCCCGCGGAAACCATGTGGCGTGATCGGGTCCGTAATTTCATGAACGATGTGGTTCGGCCCCATGATGAGACCTATGCCGCGCAGCAGGCTAGTGGAGAGCGGTGGAAGACTCTGCCGATAATCGAGGAATTGAAGGAGCGCGCGAAAGCGGACGGCATATGGAATCTTTTCATGCCGCCGCTGGCCGGCCACAATCCCGTCGACAGCAGCTTCGAGTTCGTCGCTCCGGGCCTTACCAATCTGGAATATGCCTCCTGCGCGGAAGAGATGGGCCGCATCGAATGGGCGTCCGAGGTGTTCAACTGCTCCGCGCCCGATACCGGCAACATGGAGGTCCTGCACCGCTATGGAACTCGCGAGCATAAGGAGCGCTGGCTCCGGCCGCTGATGGAGGGGAAGATTCGCTCGGTCTTTCTGATGACCGAGCCGCGAGTCGCATCCTCTGACGCCACCAATATCGAAACCTCCATCGTTTGTGACGGCGACCATTATGTGATCAACGGCCGCAAATGGTGGTCTTCGGGCATAGGCGATCCTCGATGCTCGGTCGGCATTCTCATGGGAAAGACCGATCCTGATGCCCCGCGCCATGCTCAGCAGAGCATGATCCTCCTGCCGCTCGACACGCCGGGGGTTAAGGTTCTGCGAATGCTTCCTGTGTTTGGCTATGACGATGCGCCTCATGGTCATGGCGAAGTCGAGCTGAAGGATGTTCGCGTTCCGGTCGAGAATATGCTGCTCGGCGAGGGGCGCGGCTTTGAAATTGCTCAGGGGCGATTGGGGCCAGGCCGAATCCATCACTGTATGCGCACGATTGGCTTGGCCGAGGAAATCTTGAAGAAAATGGTGGAGCGGCTCCTTTCGCGCACTGCCTTTGGGAAACGCCTAGCAGAGCATTCCATCTGGGAGCAGCGGATCGCCGAAGCACGGACGTCACTTGAAATGACCCGCCTCCTATGCCTCAAGGCCGCCGACGTGATGGACAAGCTTGGGGCCAAGGCAGCACAAGCGGAAATCGCGATGATCAAGGTGGCGGGGCCGCATATGGCGTTGAAGATCGCCGACGATGCGATCCAGGCGCATGGCGGCGCGGGCGTCGCCGACGACTTCGGCCTTGCGCGCGCCTATGCACATCTCCGCACAATGCGCCTGGTGGATGGGCCGGATGAGGTTCACAACCGCGCGATCGCTCGCCTCGAAATGCGCCGCTATCGTCAATAGTTGAATTGCCGACCCTGTTATTCGGTCGCAATGACCAGCTAACGGCCTGCCGGTCGCGTTCAGGCGAACGGCAGGCCAAGCGCATGACCGACGCAGCGCCCAGGCGCATACGTCGGTAGCTGGCAACCCAAGCCCTACCGCATCAGCACCAGTTCCTCGGCCATAGAGGGATGCAGTGCTACGGTATCGTCGAACTGGGCCTTGGTGAGCCTCGCCTTCACCGCGATCGCGGCGGCCTGCAGGATTTCAGGCGCGTCGGGGCCGATCATGTGGATGCCGACCACCACGTCGGTCTCAGGATGGACGACCAGCTTGTAGAGCGCGCGCTCGTGGCGGTCGGCGAGCACATTCTTCATCGCCCGGAAGTCGGAGGTGTAGACCTTGACCTCACCGAGCTTGTTGCGCGCCTCGGCCTCGGTCATGCCCACGCCCGCCATCGGCGGATGGCTGAATACGGCGGACGGGATGCAGCCATAATCGACCCGGCGGGGATTATTGCCGAACACAGTGTCGGCAAAGGCCTGGCCCTCGCGGATCGCGACCGGCGTCAGCTGCACCCGGTTGGTGACGTCGCCCACCGCATAGATGCTGGCGCAGCTCGAGCGGTTGTCGTCGTCCACCTTGATCGCGCCCTTGGCGTCGAGTGCGACGTCGGCCGTCTCCAGCCCGAGATTTTCGGTATGCGGGCGTCGGCCGGTGGCGAATAGCAGCATGTCGGCCGGGATCGGCTCATGGCCGGTCATGTGCACCAGCAGCGAGCCGTCCGGTTGCTTGTCGACCTTCTCGAAGGCGACGTGGAATTTGAACTCGATCCCCTTGGTCATCGAGATCTGGAGCAGCCGGTCGCGGATCTGCTCGTCATAGCCGCGCAGGATCACGTCGGTGCGGTTGACCAGCGTCACATGCGCACCAAACTGGTGGAAGATGCCGGCAAATTCATTGGCGATATAGCCCGCCCCTGCGATCACCACGCGCTTGGGGAAGGTATCGAGATGGAACACTTCATTCGAGGTGATGCCATGCTCGGCCCCCGGAAAATGGGGTACGATCGGCCAAGCGCCGGTTGCGATCAGGATTTTGCCGGCGGTGATCGTCTGGCCCGAGCCGAGCAGCACCTCATGCGGCCCGGCGACGGTCGCCCGCTCGCGGATGATCTCGACCTTATTGTTGCCGAGCGTCTCGGTGTAGAGACCTTCGAGCCGCGAGACCTCGGCGAGCACATTGTCGCGCAGCGCCGACCAGTCAAATTCGCAATCGGGCACCTTCCAGCCAAAGCGCCGTGCATCCTGCAGATCCTCGGCGAAATGCGAGCCATAGACGAGCAGCTTCTTGGGCACGCAGCCCCGGATCACGCAGGTGCCGCCCACCCGATGCTCCTCGGCGACCGCCACCCGCGCGCCATAGGCTGCCGAAACCCGCGCCGCGCGCACTCCGCCCGAGCCCGCCCCAATGACGAACAGATCATAGTCGTAGGTCAACATCCAATAATCCCAACCAAGTAAGTGTTGTTTTTCTACAGCTAGAGGGCGCGCGCATCGAGTCGTCCGCCTCCATCCCCGAGCAGACCGCCGACTCCCATGCCGGCGATCACATCGCTATCCACGCCGAACCCAGCGAAGAGCCGCTCCAATATCAGATCAACTCCATTACGCAGGGGGCTACGTGCACAACCCGGCAACCCAATGACAGCCCGCCTGCGCAACCAACCGAGGCACAGGAGATTGCCGGGATCGACCGGCATTCCCACCCGCTCCACGCGCCCGCCCGCTTGTCGAATGGCCGCGGGGACCACATCTTCGCGGTCGGCCGTCGCCGATGCCGCCATGATCAGCACAAGATCCGCCTCCGAAGAGTCCGCGAGCAAATTGGTTAGAGCCGCTTCATCATGATCGCAGATCCACACATGATTCAAATGTCCGCCAAGCCTCTCGACTCGCTGCCTTATAACGGTTTCGGTCTTGGCGAGAAGCTTGAGGCTTACGCTGCCTAGACTGGTTTGCACGAGATTGACCGAGAGGGGCCCGAATGCAGCTATACGGACCTTGCAACCATCCGCGACTTGCCCCGCTGAGACAAGTTCGGCTCGGGGCACCGCATAGGGAATTATCTTGACGGTGCCTACCACGTCGCCCGCGCGCACCGGCGTCATCGGCGCGACGGCGGCGAATGTGATCGCCTCCGTTGCCCGATTGAGCTTGCCTATGCCGTCGGGTGCATAAACGAGAAGGCCGTTCGTCTCGGCGATCAGATCAGCCCGCCCATGGACGGGAGGTTCGGCGCGGACATGATCTCCGGCCAGCCTCTGCGCAATCGCCATCGCGACATCATTTTCACCAATATCGTCCGTATCGAGCCGAGCAACGGTGAGCGCTTCCAATCCCGCATGCCGGACCGCCGCCAGATCATCGCAATCGAGCACGCGCCCTTTTGGCAAGCGGCGTCCCGGAATCGAGAGGCTATGGGCCAGGATCGCACCCTCGGCCTCTTCCAGCGATACCCGTCCAAACCTCACTTCGAGCTCCGCAAGACTGTCGTCATCTCGGCCAGGATGGAAACGGCGATCTCGGCTGGTCCCGCCGCACCGATTGGGAGCCCTGCCGGCCCATGGATGCGGGCGAGCTCCTTATCCGTGAAGCCGGCGGCGCCGAGCCGCTCGAGCCGGGCAGCATGTGTTTTTCGTGATCCCAATGCGCCGATATAGAAGGCCGGCGAGTTCAGAGCGCGCGCCAGCGCCGGATCATCAAGCTTTGGATCATGCGTCAAACTGACTACCGCGGAGCCGCCGTCCGGGCGCCAACGATCAAGCGCTTCGTCGGGCCAATTCTCGTCTACAGGTTGATCAAATCGGGCAGCCGCCGCGAACATGCCGCGCGGATCGATAACGGTTGTCTCATAGCCCGCAAGGCGCGCCATCGGGACGAGCAGCTGGGCGATATGAACCGCCCCCACGATCGCGAGACGACGGCGCGGAGGATAGAGATTGAAGAACCATTCCTTCAGAGGGGCCGCATTCTCGCGGGTCGCACCGCTTGTCAGATCCGTCGCCAGACCCAGCGGCAAACCCTGCGCCCGTGCATCAACGATACGCTCGATCAGCGCAGGCGGAAAATGTGCCCCATCGACGGTCTGTAACAGGATGGAGATTCGGCCGCCGCAAGCAAGTCCCACCTCCCAGGCCTGCGCGTCAGCCACGCCATAATCCAGGCGACGAAAGCCGCCCCCTGCCGCAATCAATTCGAGAGCCTGAACGATGACGTCGCCTTCGACACAACCGCCGCTGACGGAGCCTTCGAAAATTCCGTCGTCGCGGATCACCAGATGGGATCCCGCCCGCCGAGGCGCCGACCCCCAGGTCTCGATCACTGTGGCAAGCGCGACATGACGGCCCGCCGCAAGCCATAGCGCCGCGGCATCTATCACGACATCCAGGTCATCCGCTGCCTCAGCCATGATCCCATTCTGATCCAAAAAATGCTGAACTTAAAGGATTACGGCCGGAGCGTCCGAAAAATCGGATGCTCCGGCCGTATCCATTCAATGCACCACCGGCTTCATGCCGGCAGAGGAGGGGAGATCCCAGGCCAATCTCGACAGACCAACCCAAGATCCTCCGATCAGCTTTAGAAACGGAAGCTGGTCTTTACTCCGTAGGTGCGTGGCATGGCCGCATACCGAACCGCCGTATCGTACAGGAACGCTACGTTGTTCCAGTAATATTCGTTGGTCAGATTCTTCACCCAGAACTGGACCTGCCATGCATTGTCCGCATCCTGAAGTGCAATGCGAGCATCAACGGTGGTAAACGGCTTGATGTAGGTTACCGCCTTCGTCACCGCATCATGACCGATCGCAGCCTGCGTGCTGCTGTTATAGGTCAGGCTGGCACCCAAATTCACTGCCAGGCTGGCGCCAAGCGGAACGGTATAGTCGGCGTTTGCACTCGCATTCCATTTCGGAGCGAATGGCACCCGGTCGCCGGCAAAGTCAGTAAATACCCCGTCGGAATTCAGACCGGAGTATTTTTTGATCTTCGCGTCGACATAGGTCACCGCGCCACTGAGGTTGAGGCCATCGACCGGCCGCCATACGATGGCCAGCTCACCGCCCTTGACGGTGGACTTAGGCACGTTGTCGAGTGCGAACACGGTGCCGAAAGGCGGCTGATCGAAGAAGCCCCTCAGCTGCTTGTTGCGGTAGTCATAGTAGAAGCCAGCACCGGTGAGCAGCACCGAGCGGTCGAACAGCTCCTGCTTGAAACCCGCTTCGTAGGCAATGACCGATTCCTGAACGACCGGACGATATTGACTGACAGTCGCCGCCCCAATCGTTGGGAAGCTGCCTGCCTTATAGCCCTTGGTCACGTTCGCGTAAAATAGCGAACCAGCCACCGGCTTGAAGTCGACGCCAACCTTCCAGGACAGATTATCCTCATTGAGGTTGGTATCGCCGAGGATGCTCTCAAAGGCATCCGGCCGTTGCCCATTCTCTACACCGATAAGTGGATTGCCGTTGGCATCCGTCAGCGGGTCGATCGCACTGGTGCAGTCACCCGGCTGCAGGGGGGTCGATGCTCCCAGGCCCACCAGGGATCTGGCGAACGTGTGGAGAATGTCGAACAGCCTGCGCTGGGCGTCGTCGCCATGTATCGGGTCGAAATTATTATCAAAGGTACAGCCGACGAAATGGCGCTTGCTGTTCGTATAGCGAAGGCCACCCTTCACCGTGATGGTGTCTGTCACATCGAAATCGACGTTTCCAAAGAACGCATAATTTTCGATCGTCTGCCGGCTGAAATCCGATCCTCTGGAAAATGGCACCGGCAGCAAAGTGCTCGTCCCGTCTATCTGAGAGAAATTCGAGACGATGCTATCTCCATAGGAAGCCTTGCTTAGCTCATAGACTTTGCTGTGCTGATAATTAGCACCGACGGTGACCCGCATGCGCGATGCGGCGTCGTTCGACAGGCGCAATTCCTGGTTGAAGTCACGAATATATCCGTCGTTGGCGACATAATCATAGTCTTGCACCGCAGTGCCGTCATCCGCCGCCCGGCTATTACGCTTATAGTCCGAATAAGAAGTGATCGAGGTCAGGGTCAGATTATCGGTCACGTCATAGTCGGTACGCAGCGCGGCATTATACATTCTGTCGTCACGGAAAGGTTCAGCATCCGCGGACCAATCGGCGGCGCGCGCCTTGCGCGGCGCATATGGCGTCACCAATGTACCCGTTTCGAAATTATAAAGCTGAGGGCTCAAAAATTGCTCCTGCCCCGCCGTGGCAGGACGCAGGAAGATGTACTGCCCGATCTGCGGCTCGCTGCCGTCATGCCAACCACTCAGGCTGGCCATGAAACTGAGTCTATCGGTGGGCTTCCAGTCTAGAGTGATACGGCCAGCGAATTCCCGCCGCTTCCCGAACTCGTCACCTGGACGAGAGAAGTAATTTTTCTGCCACGATCCCGCATAAGTGCTGCGGCCAGCGAGCCGTATATTGAGCGTGTCGGTCACAGGTCCACTGATGAAAGCTTCGCCTTCAACCGTGCTAAATCGTCCATAGCCAAGGCTGAACCCGCTCGTCAGAGTGTCGGTCGGCTTGTTGGCGATGTAGTTGATCGCGCCGCCGGTGGAATTCTGGCCGAACAGAATGCCCTGCGGACCTTTCAGTACCTCAACACGCTCCATGTCCAAACCGACCCCGATGCCGGGCAGCGCGGAGAAGCTGAGAGGCGCCTGGTCGACATAAACGCTAACCGCAGGCGATGCCGCCAGAGCGGTATCGAAATAGCCGACGCCACGCAGCGTGAACACCGGGGTGCCGAATGCCGACCGCGCATAGGTCAGACCCGGGACGGCCTTGGTCAAATCCTGGACGCTGCTGATACCCTGCTTGACGAGCTGATCGCCACTGACCGCCGCAATCGTGAGGCCGACCTTGTTGATCGATTCAGCGCGCTTGCTGGCGGTGACGATGATCTCGCCGGCACCCAGACTTTCACTCTGCGGCGCTTCGGCGGCTGCGGATTGGGCAGCAGGCTGCTCCGCCGGAGCCTCGCTCTGGGCGAATGCGGGCGAACAGAAGCAAAGAAGCGCGACGCCCGATGCGTATAAGTTAATGCCGTGCCGTTTCGTTGTGCTTTCTGGTCTGACAATCATAACCATCCCTCCCTAGATATGACCGAAGTATCGTTTCGCGCTCTTAAACATTTTTTCTTCGGTCGCGTTGAAAAACTATCCGTGTCTCCTGCCCACTTCACTCCGGTGTCAGGACAATTATTTCGTTTCTATTCGGCAGACTGCCGCTCCAACAGCAGCATCATCACCTTCAGAAACCAATATTTCAATGAGAGTTCCATCGCACGGGGCTTCCACCTCGGACGTCACCTTTTCGGTTTCCACCTCATAAAGGATGTCACCGAGAGCAAAGTCTGCGCCCAGCTGTACGTGCCAGCGAGCGATCGTGCCTTCTTCCATGTTCATGCCAAACATCGGCAACTTAAGCGACATCTTCATGCAACGTCTCCATCGCGTACAGCCGCGCGGATCGCAGCCTCAACCATAGCCTCATCAGGGATCACCGCATTTTCGAGATGGGGCGCGAACGGGATCGCCACATCCTGCACGGTGTCCCGGCGCACGGGACCACGCAACGAAGCAAAACCCTGTTCGGCGACGATAGCGGCAATTTCACTTGCGGCGCTGCATGTAGCACGCGCCTCATCGAGGATTACTAGGCGCCCGGTCTTGCGAACCGAGGCCAGGATCAGCTCCTTATCGAGCGGGAAGAGCGTCATCGGATCGACAACTTCGACCTCGATCCCCTCTTCGGACAATGTCGCCGCTGCGCGCATTGCATGACGCACCATCACACCGATCGCGACCACCGTGACATCGCGACCCTCGCGCTTCACCGATCCCTTGCCGAGCGGCACGACATGATCGCCATCGGGCACTTCTCCTTGCTCGCCGCCGCGGCGGGTGGGCAGCAGGAAGAGGACCGGATTATCCTCACGGATGCTGGCCTTCATCAAACCCTTGGCGTCGGCTGGCGTGCTGGGGATCACGACCTTGATGCCGCCAAGGTTCATAACGCCTGGATAGGGTGCATCGGAATGCTGGGCGCCAGATGAGCGGCCGGCACCTGTAGATGCCAGGTAAACGAGCGGCAGCTTGAGCTGGCCCGCCGTCATATAGCGAAGCTTGGCGGCCTGGTTCGCGATGGAGTCAAAGCCGGTATAAAGGAAGTTGCCATACATCATGTGGCAGATCGGGCGATAGCCGGCCGCTGCCATCCCAACCGCCATACCGGTCATGACAACCTCGGAGATTGGCGTGTTGATCACCCGCTTGCCCCCGAACTTGTCGAAGAGGCCGCGTGTATCGCCGAACAAGCCGATCCTGACATCCTCGCCATAGAGGATCACACGATCGTCGCGCTCCATTTCTTCATGAAGCGCTTCGTTGACAGCATGGATGAGGCGCCGCTTAGCCATTGGCGAACATATCCTCAAAAGCACGGGAGACAGGGGGAAGAGGATCATTCAAAGCATCGGTGATGGCGCTTTCGGTAACGCCCTCGACCCTGGCCCGGATAGCGGCCACGTCCTTTTCCAGATCCTCGGAGACGAGAAATTCTTCCAGCCGGCTAATCGGATCGCGCTGCTTCCAGCTCTCGACTTCTTCCTGGGTGCGATAAGGCGCTGCAAGGAAGCTTTCTTCGGATTCGACATGAGTCCGCCAGCGATAGGTACGAGCCTCGATGAGCGTGGCCCCTTCGCCTGAGCGCGCCCGCGCAACCGCCTCGCCAACGACCCGCCATACGGCGTGGACGTCATTGCCGTCGACCAGCGCGCCGGGCATGCCAAACGGTTCGGCGCGGCGCCAGATATCGCCAGCGTTCACCGTCTCATAAGGGGAGAATTGAGAAAATCCGTTATTCTCGCAGACCAGCAACAGTGGAAGCTTCCACAGGGCGGCGATGTTCAGCGCCTCGGAAATGACGCCCTGGCTGGACGCACCGTCACCGAAAAACACCACGGCAACCCGGCCCTCGCCGTCAAGCTGCGCGCCGAGTGCCGCACCGACCGCGAGCCCTACGCCACCGCCGACAATGCCGTTGGCGCCCAATATGCCCTTCGAGACGTCGGCAACATGCATCGAGCCGCCCTTGCCGTGGCAAATGCCGGTCTCTTTGCCCATGAGCTCCGCCGCCATAGCGCGCGGATCTCCGCCCTTCGCCAGGAAGTGACCGTGCCCGCGATGAGTGCTGGCAACCCAGTCGCTGTCGTCAAGATGTGCGCAGACGCCGGTGGCCACCGCTTCCTGGCCAATATAAAGATGCACATTGCCAGGAAGTTCGCCGGCTTTCCCGAGGTCACCAAGCCGCTCCTCCATCCTGCGGATAAGCAGCATGCGCTCAAAAAGCTGTAATGACCGTTGAAGGTCCGGACCATTCATAAGGACGCCTCCGTGGGCTGAGCCTGCGCAACCAGGCGATCACGCAGGATATTCTTCTGGACTTTGCCCGAAGCCGTGCGCGGAAACGCGTCGACCATCTCCACGCGCTCCGGCCATTTCTGTCGCGCTAGCCCTTGCTCCCCGAGGAAGCTGCCAATGTCGGCGACGGAAACGGGCGCATCCGCAATCACATAGGCGCAGACCCCTTCACCCAGCCTTTCATGCGGCATCGCCACCACTGCGACGTCGGTGATTGCAGGATAGCGATGCAGCGCATCTTCGATTTCCTGAGGGCTGATATTCTCGCCCCCGCGCACGATAACATCCTTTTTACGGCCGCTCACCGCCAGGAAATCGCCAAATTCGATCCGTCCGAGATCACCCGTGCGGAAGAAGCCGTCCTGATCGAACGCATCGTCCGTCAGCGCTTGATCGGTATAGCCCAGCATCACCTCCGGGCCGCGAACAAGGATCTCTCCTTCCGCCCCCTCGCCCAGCAACGCTCCCGTCGCTTCGTCGATGATCCGCACTTCATTGTTGACGATGCGCCCGTCCGTGGTCGCGCCAAGCTCAAGCTCTTCGACGCCCCGGACACCCAGCGTGACCGTTGGCGCCTCGCTGCTTCCGAAGGCGCGCGATATGGCGCACCCCGGGATCGCCTGCGCCGCCCGGCGCACAAGTTCCGGCGCAACCGGCGCCCCGCCGCAGATAAACAAACGCATCGTGGGGAGCAGAGCCCCGGCCGACACGACCGTATCCGTAAGTTCCCTGAGGAAGGGAGTTGCGCCAACGCTCATCGTTACGCCGTGCCGCTTGATCAGCTCGACCGCCTCAGAGGCGTCCCATCGCTCCATCAACACCGCGGCACAGCCGGTGACGAAACCCATTTCGAGCGCGTAAAGATAGCCGGTTATATGCGTAACCGGCGAGGGCATCAGCACCACATCGCTCGCACCAAGGCCCCAATAGTCCCGAGCGGCAAGGAGCTCGGCCATTAAGCTATTGTGGCTGTGCAGAACGCCCTTGGGATGGCTTGTCGTGCCCGATGTATAGAGCAGCAGCTTGACGGCATTGGGATCGGGATGGCCGCTTGCCACGTCAGGCGCGTTTGAAGCGAGAAGCTCCTCATAACCAAGACAGCCCTCCGCCTCACCCCGGACGGTAACGATGGTGGCAAGATCGGGAAGGCCCGCCTGAAGCGCGCGCGCCATATTGACATAATCGAAGCCACGGAAGCTCGTCGGCACGAACAGAATCTTAGCACGGCCGTCGCGCAGGATGTAGCCGACCTCCGCCTCGCGATAGATTGGGATGATGGGATTGCAGACAAAGCCGCCGATACAACAAGCCAGGTTGATTACCGCGGTTTCGAGCCAGTTGGGAAGCTGGAAGCTTACCACATCGCCCGGAACTAGGCCACGCGTGGCAAGTACCGCAGCAATCTTTCTTGCCTTGGTAACAAGATTACCCAGATAAAGCGAGCGATCGCCCTCAATAAATGCGAGCATGTCAGGCTTTTCGATCACCAGACGCGCAGCGATATCGGCGATCGACTCATTCCGCCATGCGCCTGAAGCTGTGTAGTTGTCGATCATCGCGTCGTTCAGACGGGTGATCCAACCGCTCACGTCCTTTCGCACGTCTATCCCCTCACTCGCGAAACACACCGACCACGAGCTTTCCCGATTCGTCTTCCGTACATGGGAAACTAGCCTGCCAACCCGCTCACGCAGGCCCCTGGCAGCATCCGATCCATCCGTTCAGCATTTCCGGCCGGATGGCCCCAACTTGCACGGCGCTTATCGTCTCTGCGTCTGTTTGAAACTTTAGGTTACCGTTTGGGCATTTGTCAATAGCCCTATGCGCCACAAACATCGCCAAAAAGAAGCTACGTAACGACCAATTCCCAACTCCTGCCCGCCGGCCACAATGCTGCAAGCGCACATGCAACAACTCACAGAGTAAGGACCTCTTCCAGCGGCGGCGCGTATTCAGCGCGCACCGCCGTCAGCTGGAGCGAAGCATCCGCCTATGCACTTGACCAGCCGGTCATTTTTTAGCATTCACGACCATTGGCATCGGCGCCAAGGCGCTTGGTTATGAAAGAAGGGAATGAGGTGACGACCCCGCGTAAGAAAACGCAGACCGACACTCCGCGGTTGCCGCGCGCCGAACGCGAGCGGCTTATCGTGGAAGGCGCCGTGCAATTCTTCGCGGAAGTAGGGTTTGGTGGTGACACACGCGAGCTAGCGAAGCGGCTGAACATCACGCACCCTTTGTTATTTCGCTATTTTGCCAGCAAGAACGCACTGATTGAACGCGTGTATCAGGAAGTATTCATCGGCCGGTGGAATCCATACTGGGAAATTGTAATCAGCAACCGCAATGTTCCGTTGCGAGAGCGGCTGGTAAATGTATACCAGGCGCTCGCCCAGACAGTGCTTAATTATGACTGGGTCCGCCTATTCATGTTCGCAGGTCTTAAGGGATCCGACATAAACGGTCGCTGGTATTCTTTCATGCAAGAACATCTCGTCAGGCCGGTTTGCGCCGAATTTCGTCACGATCTTGGCCTGCCTACGATTGAAGAGATGCCTCTCACACAGAACGAATCCGAACTCGTGCTTGGCGTCAATTCGCGCATCTTTTATCTCGGCGTCCGGAAATTCATATATGGGGTCGACACGCCTGAAAACGTCGATGCCTGGGTAGAGATGGAAATTATTCTGTTTCTGGATGGGGTCGTCAACATTTATCCCGGGCTGGTGGCTCCTCCCCAGCGCCGCGTCCGCAAGCCACGACTGGCCAGGGCCACCAAAAAAGGCTCTGTTGCAAAGATTGGCGGCAGTCAGAGGTAGGCTGTCGCTCTGCGCC
>NZ_ATDO01000016.1:0-3225 GCF_000445085.1 Sphingobium sp. HDIP04
GCCGCCGCCAGCGCCGCCCGGTTCCTGCCCCACAGGTCGAGGTCGAAGCCGAAATTCAGCGCCACCCGGCCCGTGCCCAGCCAGCCCTTGGGCACGAATTCCTTGGGCATGCCCATATTGTAGCTGGACTTGGTCACGCCGCTATTGGCGTCGAGGTCGATCGCGGGCAGCAGCGGCGCGCCCGCCTGCTGCGCGGCGGCATTGGCCTCAGCGAAGCGGGCGGCGGCGGCGGCGACGTCCGGCGATCCCTTCAGCCCTTCCTCTATCAGCGCGTCGAGCTGGGGATCGCCATAGGCCTTCCACCATCCTTCCGCCGGCCATTGGGTGGCATTGTCGGCCTGCAGGCTGCGTTCCGCCGCGATGCTGGCCGGCCCGCGCGCGACCGGCTGCGGACCCAGGTCCGGCACCGCCGCGCAGGCGGACAGCAAGGCCGCGCCGGCGAGAAGCCCGGTCCGGGCGGAAAAGCGCGAAGGATTCGGATGGCGACTCGCGGGCATAAAAACCGTACCAGATAGTATGAAATCAGGCTTTGCGCCGGTTGCGAATCCTTGTCAACAGAAATAGCGTACTATATGGTACGATTTCATGACAAAGCCCCTTCCCCCGCTCAGCCGCAGAGAGGCACGGCGTAGAGATCGACGCAAGGCCATATTGGACGTGGCGTCGCGTTCCTTCATGGAAAATGGCTATGCCGCGACGACGATGTCGTCGATCGCCGCGACGCTGGGCGGATCGAAGGGCACGCTCTGGAGCTATTTCCCGTGCAAGGAGGCGTTGTTCGCCGCCGTTCTGGACGACGCGACCACCGCCTATCGGGCGCGCCTCGCCGAAATCCTGGATCCTGAGGGCGACCTTGCGGGAACGTTGCGGACGCTGGGGTTGAACCTGCTCACGAAAATCACCTCGCCCGAAAGCATCGCGCTCTATCGGCTGGTGGCGTCCGAATCGGGCCGCTTTCCCGAAATGGGCGCGATCTTCTACCAATATGCGCCCGGCAGCACGCGGCGGCTGATAGCCGAATTCCTGGAAAGGGCGATGGACCGCGGCCTTTTGCGCCGCGCCGATCCCGAACTGGCGGCGCGCACCTTCGCCGTCCTGATGCTGTCGGGCTGTCACCAGTCGCTGGTCTGGGGACAGATCGAACGGGCGACGGCGGAGCAGATCGAGGCCGATGTCGAACATGGGCTGGACTGTTTCCTGCGCGCCTATGCGCCGCCGGCCCGTTAACCATTTCTTTGCCCGCCGATCCTATGCTGCGCGCCTGCAACAGGTGGGACGCCATGCAATTCTGGAAACGCGAAAGCATCAGCAGGCCGCAACGGGCGCAGGCCCAGGCAAATGGGCGGGCGCCCCGGCGATTGCGCCTTCTGCTGGTCGATGAAGACGCCACGTCCCGCGCCGTCGTGGCGCGGCGGCTGTCGCATCTGGGCTATGACGTCGCGCTGGCGGAACATGGCTTTTCCGCGCTCAACATGCTGGTCACGCGGCCGGTGGACATCATCCTGATCGACATGGGGCTGACGCTGCTGCCCGCCCTGACGACGATGCGGAAGATCCGGGCGGCGGGCCTGGCCGACAATGCCTGCTTCGTCATGATCGGCGGGCGGAACGACAGGGTCTCCGCCGTGGAGGCGCTGGACGCGGGCGCCGACGACCATGTGGTCAAGCCGTTCGATTTCGACCTGCTGGATGCGCGGCTGCGCCATCTGTGCGCGCGGGCCGAGCAGGTCGGCGCGCTGGCGCGGCACAATGCCGAACTGGACGCCCGGATCGCCCGGCGCGCCCTGGAACTGGGCGAAACGCGGGACGCGCTGGCGGAAATGCAGGCGGACCGGGCGCGGCTGGTGTCGTCGATCCAGGCGCTGCATGACGAGATCGCCCGGTTGAACGCGGCGCGGAATTAGGGGTTGGGAGCGATTTTAGGCGGGTTGGGCGGAAGAGGCTCGACCTGCGCAGTTCCCCTCCACCACTGCCTTTGGCGGTGGTCCCCCTCCCCATCGAAGATGGGGAGGATTTTTTATTTGAGCCATTGCGTTGCCGCGAACCAGCCGCTGATGCCGGCGGCCATGGCTACGCAGACTCCGACCACGCCCCAGAAGGCCCAGGGTTCGTGGGCATAGGGGATGCCTTCGACATTCATGCCCAGCAGGCCGGTCAGGAAGGTCAGCGGCAGGAACACCAGCGCCACCACCGAAATGATCAGCGCCTGCCGGTTCATCTGTTCGGCGCGCAGGTCGGTCAATTCTTCATGGGCGAGCGCGGAGCGTTCGCGCACCGCCTCCAGTTCCTCGGCCATGCGGGCGCAGCGGTCGGCGGCTTCCTGCAGGTGCAGCCGGTCGTCCGGCTCCAGCCAGGGCGCGTCCGCGGCGGACAGTCTTTCCAGCGCCTGCCGCTGCGGCGCGATGAAGCGGCGATAGCCGATGGCGGTGGCGCGGATTTCCGACACCCGCCGCCGCGCCTCCGCCGGGCCATGTTCGGTCAGCGCGCTTTCGATCTCATCCAGTCCGTCGCCCAGATCGGCGACTTCAGGGTCCAGCGCTTCGGTGATCTGCTGCGCGAAGGCGGCGATCAGGTCGCCCGGATCGCGTATCCTGCCCGCCAGCATCTGCGCCGCCACGGGTTCCATCGCGGCGAGCGGACGATAGCTGACGGAGATGACCCGCGCCTGTTCGGCCCAAAGGCGGATCGACACCAGCGGATCGCCCACCCCGTCCTCCGCCGCGCCCAGCCCGCGCAGGTTCACCAGCGCGCCATGCCCCATCAGCGTGCAGCGGGGCCGGGTTTCCTGCGCCAGCAGCGCGGACAGGGCGGCTTGCGGCATATGGTCGCAGCGGGACACGACCGTGCGGGCATCCTCCCGCCAGCCGTCGGCATGCACCCAACTGAAGGGCGCGTCCTCCGTCCGCTCGCAGAAGGCGTCCAGCGAGATTTCCCGCGCCTGCCCGCCCTCGAAAAGGAAGACCCGGCTCATGGCGCCATCTCCAGCCAGAGCGACAGACCCGACTCCAGACGAGCGGGCGGCGCGCTTGCCGCGATGCGCGCCGCGTCGGCGCGGGCGCGGTCAAGGATCGCGGCGGGCACGCCGGGCGCGTGATAGACGCGATCCGCTTCGCCCAGCAGGCGGGCGGCGCGCAGCGTCAGATCGTCGGGATCGGCGGACAGCAGGCGGATCTTTTCCAGCCGGTCGGCATCGGCGTCGCCGCTTCCGGCCAGCCAGTCCGGCAC
>NZ_ATDO01000017.1:0-1230 GCF_000445085.1 Sphingobium sp. HDIP04
GGTCGCGACGGCTTGGCGGAAACGGCGGCGGGCCTCGGCCAGGTCGGCCTCCGCCTGCGCCACGGCGATGCGGGCGTTGGTGGGGTCCAGCTTCACCAATATGTCGCCGCGCTTGACCGCCTGGGTGTCCGTCACCAGCACCTCGACCGCCTGGGCGGAAATGAGCGGCGTCACCTGCGCCACTTCGGCATTCACATAGGCATTGTCGGTGCCGACATGGTTGCGGCCGACCAGCAGGTACCACAGGGCATAGGCCGCGCCGACGGCCAGCACGGCCAACGCCAGCCGCAGCAGCCATTTCTTCCGGGCTTCCATGCGCTGCGCCGCGGCGTCGGCCTTGCTCGCGTCGGACGTGAATTCGGGCTTGGCGTCAGCCATGGGGCGTATCCTTGGACAACTGGAGCTGTGTCTGCGCGCCGTTTCCGGCAAAGCCGCCGCCCAGCGCGCGAATGAGGGCGATGTCGAGCGTGAAGGCGCTCGCCTCCAGCTCCGCGACGGCCTGGCGGGCGGCCAGAAGCTGGTCCTCCACGTTCAGCACGTCAAGATAGGTGTTGAGGCCGCCTTCATAGCGCTGCCGGGCGATGCCATAGGCTTCCTCCGACGCGGTCAGCGCGGCGCGGGCGTCGGCCAGCCGCCGGTCCAGCGCCTTGCGGCCGGTCACGGCGTCGGCCACCTGCTGATAGGCGCCGAGCACCGTCTTGTCATAATTGGCCACCGCCTGGTCATAGACGGCGCGGGCGACGCGATACTGGCCGCTGAGCGCGCCGCCGTGGAAGATGGGCAGGCTGATCGCCGGGCCGGCATTGCCGAACAGCGAATCCTTCTTGAACAGCGTGTCGGTGAAGGGGCTGGGGCCGCCGGCAAAGCCGCCGTTCTGAAGCACTGTCTGGTAGCCCAGCGACTGGACGCCGATCAGGGCGTTCAGGCGGATGGCGGGGAAGAAATCGGCGCGGGCCACCTTGATCCGCTTGGCCGCCGCCTCCGTCCGGGCGAGCGCGGCGGCGATGTCCGGGCGGCGGGCGACCAGATCGGTGGTCACGTCCGCGGGCAGGCCGAGGGGGCCGGGCCTGCCCAGGCGGGGACGGGCGATGGCAAGGCCGCGGTCAGGCCCCGCGCCGATCAGCGCCGCAATCTGATGCCGGCGCACCGCGATAGCCTGGTCGGCGGCGGCGAGTTGCGCCTTGGCGGAGGAGACGGTGGCGTCCGCCTGCCGCTCGCTGCCGCGGGTTT
>NZ_ATDO01000018.1:0-25264 GCF_000445085.1 Sphingobium sp. HDIP04
CGGCTCGACCCCCGCCGAAGCCGCCACGGCCACCGCGACCTGCGCGCTGTCCGCCGGATTGCGCAGCGACAAAGTCAGCGCCCCGATATTCTTCGCCAGCGACAGGATCGACACCTGCTCCGGCGTCAACGCCAGCGTCACTGTCCGCGCCGGCGGGGGAGGGGAGGAGAGCGCGCCCTCCACGCCGCCATTGGCTCCCGACGCCTGCTGCGTTCCCACCACCACCTCGCCCACGGCCAGCACCTGCACCATCTGGAGCAGGGCCTGCGCCCGGCTGCGTCCCGATCCGCGCGCCCCGCTGATCGCGTCGGCGCCGGGATAGACGACCTGCACGTCGACCCGGTCGCCCGGCCGGATCAGGCCGGCGACGGCGATCTCCGCCGTGGTGTCGATGCTGATTGCGCGCATCCCCATCGGCACGCGGATGGCAAGCTTGCTCTCCATCCCCACCGCATCGCGGGCGATCAACGCATGCAGGCCTATGTCCCGCGTCGCGACCTTGCCCACCACCTCGGCGGATGTCGCCGCATAGGGATAGCGCGCCGGATCGCCCGGTGCGTTGCGGATCATGGCGGCCGTGATCGTCTCCCCCGTGCGGATCGCGCGGGCCGCCCGCACCAGCAGGACAGGCGCGGCCACCCTGACGGGCGCGGCCTGGCCCTGCACCGTCGCGGCGGAAGCGTTGCGCAATTCGCGGACGCCCAGCGCCAGAAAAGCCGAAGCGGCGGTCAGCCCGACGGCGATCGTCAGCTTGGCTTTCGAACCCAGACGCATTGCTTTCCCCCAACGGCGCTTTGCGTGAACGCAAAAGCGCTTCAACCGGGGAAATTCATAACCCTGGCGCTGTTGTCAGGGCATGAAAGAAGCAACCGTTACGGTGCAAAGCGCTTGCACTGGCAAATGGTGGCTTTGCGCAGGAACGCCAGATGTTTTCACCGATTTCGCTCACGCAAAAGCCGCTGGAAGCCACGATGATTGATCCAAATCGGCGACAATTACCGCGGCCTCCCTCCCCACGCTGCGCGCAAGGAAGGTCCGGCGTCCTTTCAAGACCGCTCCCCGCCGGGCCTTGCCACCTCAGGCGTCGACCGAAATCACCCCGCGCCTGATCTGATCCAACTCGATGCTCTCGAACAAGGCCTGGAAATTCCCGTTCCCGAACCCCTCATTGCCCTTGCGCTGGATGATTTCGAAGAAGATCGGCCCAAACATGTTCTCGGTGAAGATTTGCAGCAGGATTCCCTCGCCATTCTCCACCGATCCGTCGATCAATATCCGGTTCCGGCGCAATCTCTCCAAATCTTCTCCATGCCCAGGCACCCGCTTGTCGACCAGTTCATAATAGGTCTCGATGGTGTCCTGCAACCGCACGCCCCGCGCCCGCAACTTCTCCACCGTCTCGTAGATATTGTCGGTGGTCAGCGCCAGATGCTGGATGCCCTCGCCATGATATTGGCGGATGAACTCCTCGATCTGGCTCTTGTCGTCCTGGCTTTCGTTCAGGGGGATGCGGATCGCCCTGTCGGGCGCGATCATCGCCTGGCTGAACAGCCCGGTCGCCTGCCCCTTGATGTCGAAATATTTTTGCTCCTCGAACCCGAACAGCGTCCGATAGAACTGGCTCCACACCCGCATCTGCCGGCGTCGGACATTATGCGTCAGATGGTCGAGCAGGTCCAAGCCGACATTGTTCTCCGCCGCCGCCTCCCGCCAGCCGGGAAACTCCGCCCAATCGGCATAAAGGTCTTCGCCGTCCTTGATGAAATAGAGATAGGAACCGCCGATCCCCTGGATGACGGTATCGTCCTCGTCCGTCGGCGTGGCGCCGTGCTCCAGCGCCCATTGCATCGCCGCCTCCGGATCGGCCACGCGAAAGGCCATGGCGCTCGCCGACGGGCCATGCTCGCCCCGGAATGCCGCCACCCGCCCGGCATCGTCGCGGTTCAGCATCAGGTTGATGCGCCCCTGCTTGTAGCGGGTGATGTTCTTGGTCGGATGCCGGTGGCTGGCCACGAAGCCCAGTTGTTCGAACTGCCGCCCCATGGCTTCGGGATCCGGCGATGTGAATTCGACGAATTCGAAACCGTTTAGGCCCAGCGGATTGATGATGTCGGCCATGAAGCCAATCCTCTCGATTATGGTTGGGGTTACCGCGTCAGCATGGCATTTTGGCGCGGGCGTGATCCTGGCTGCCGCGATGATAGACGCGATCCTGCGCCAGCACCGCATCGGGCGCCACGTCGCTCTCCGTCTCCAATTCGCGATAGATCGGCCCGAAGTCCACATCGGACGTCTTGCGCAGAAGATCCTCGAAACTGTCGATGACGAAATAGCTCTGCTGATAATCGTCGATGCGATATTGGGTCCGCATCAACCGCTTCAGATCGAAACCGATCCGGTTGGGCGAAGCATCCTCCAGCGCGAACACCGACTCGCCGAAGGACGAAACGATCCCCGCCCCGTAAAGCCGCAAGTCGTCGCCATGCCGCATCAGCCCGAACTCCACCGTATACCAGTAAAGCCGCGCCAGATGATCGATCGACCCCAGCCCGTCGGCGCGCAGCCCGCCCTCGCCATAGGCCTGCATATAATCGGCAAAGGCCGGATGGGTCAGCAAAGGCACGTGCCCGAACACGTCGTGAAACACGTCCGGCTCCTGCAGATAATCGATCTGTTCGGGCCTGCGGATGAACCTCCCCGCCACGAACCGCCGATTGGCGAGATGTTCGAAGAAAACCCGGTCCGGCACCAGTCCCGGCACCGCCACCACCTGCCAGCCCGTGCGCTTCATCAACCGTTCGGACAATTCGGCGAAGTCGGGAATCCCCGGCCGCGCCATCCGCAATATATCCAGCCCCTCCAGGAATTCCGGCACCACCCGCCCCGGCAGCATCGCGGCCTGCCGTTCGAACAGCCGGTCCCACATGGCATGCTCGCCGGGCGTATAGGCAGACCAGTCCTGCGGAACCGTCCAGTCCGCAGCCGCGCCCTCGGGAGGTGTCATGTCCGCCTGTGCCATGTTCAGCCTTATCCCATGTTCCGACGGAAAAAGGGTTTCATTCTGATGCCCTTCATGGCCCCCAATGAAATGGGGTCGTCACATATCGGCGGAATATGAAATCTCATTTCTGCGCCTTGAACGCCCAGCGCATCGTCCCCGCCAGCGCGAAAGCCGCCGCCCGGACCAGCGGCCGCGCCACGACGGGCATGGAAAAGCCATGCATCCGCCGCGCCCATCCGGGCAGCAGCGCCACCGCTGCCTGCATCGTCATCGCTTGGGCGGGCATCAGCCCCAGCGAGGGCGCGGGCTGCCGCAGCACGATCCGCGCCACCTCCCGTGTCCGCTCCGTCACGGCCAGCTCGCTGCGAAAGCGCGCCATCAGCGCCATCGCCTCGGCCCGGCTCTCCGGCACCGGATCGGCCCCCAAAGCCCGCGCCACCAGCGCCGCCTCGGCAAAATAGCGGTCCTGCTCCGCCACCGGCATGAACGGCTCGCCATAGGCCATCCACGCGTCGAGAAAGCTCACCGCCTCGCAGACATGCACCCAGGCGAGCAGCCAGGGATCGCCCGCCGCATAGGCCGTCCCGTCCGCCAGCGTCCCGCGCACATGGTCATGCACCTGCCGCACCCGCGCGATCGCCGCCTCCGCCTCGGCCCGTTCGGCATAGGTGGTGACGGCGATGAACCGCGCCGTCCGCCGCAGCCGCCCCAGCATATCGTCCCGAAACCGGCTGTGGTCCCAGATTCCCGCCAAGGCCGCCGGATGCAGCATCTGGAGCAGCAATGCGCCGACCCCGCCGATCATCATGCTGGTGACGTCGCCATGCACGCGCCGGATCACCGACCCCGGCGGATAGAGCGCCCGGTCCGAAGCGACGACCGGCGCTTCTCCTCGGGCGCTGTCATGAAACACGCCCCGCACCTGGCGCACCAGCAACCGCCGCACCAGATGCGAAGGCCGTTCCACCGACACAAATCCTTCCCAAGCCTTCGGCGCAGGAAGGATCTGTCCTACCCGGCCGCCATCTGCGTCATGGACGCATAATCCGTCTTCCCGGTTCCCAGCAGCGGCAGAGCATCCAGCACCCGGATTTCCCTGGGCAAGGCCAGTTCCGCCACGCCATTGGCCTTGCCCCAGGCCTGCAACGCCGCCGCCTTCGCATCCCGCGCGGTCGTGAACAGCACCAGTTGCTCCCCCTTGCGCGCGTCGGGCCGCGTCACCACGGCATGGTCCGCATCCGGCCAGACCGCGGAGGCATAGCCCTCCACCGCCGGCAGGGAGATCATCTCGCCCCCGATCTTCGCAAAGCGCTTCGCCCGCCCCCGGATCGTCACGAAGCCCTGATCGTCGATGGTCACGATGTCGCCGGTATCGTGCCAGCCCCCTTCCGGCGGTTGCAGCACGCCCGGCGCATCGGCCTTCATATAGCCGGCCATGATGTTCGGCCCACGGATCGAAAGCCGCCCGCCTTCCTCGATTCCCGGCACATCGTCCAGCCGCGCCTCGATTCCCGGCAGCAGCCGTCCGACCGATCCGGCGCGGAAATGCATCGGGGTGTTGACCGCGATCACCGGCCCCGCTTCCGTCGCGCCATAGCCCTCCAAAATGCGCAGCCCGAATTTCTCGGCATAGATCTTCCGGGTCTCGTCCCGCACCCGCTCCGCGCCAGCGAAGATGTAGCGCAGCGAATAAAAGTCGTAGCCATGCGCCATCCGCGCATAGCCCGACAGGAAGGTGTCGGTCCCGAACAGGATCGTCGCATTGGCGTCATAGGCGAGCGCCGGCACGATCCGGTAATGCAGCGGGCTGGGATAGAGCAGCGTCTTCACCCCGTGGAAGATCGGCAGCAAAGTGCCCCCGGTCAGGCCGAAGCTATGGAACACCGGCAGGGCGTTCAGCACCACGTCGGCCGAATTGAAGTCGATCCGCGCCGCCAATTGCCGGCAGTTGGACAGAAGGTTGCGATGCGTCAGCACCACGCCCTTGGGCAGCCCCTCCGACCCGCTGGTGAACAGGATCACCGCCGCGTCATCCGGCGAAACCTTGAGCCGCCGGTGCGCGCGCCCGGCAAAGCGGCTGGCGACCAGCCCGCGCAGCTTGGCGCCGGGGCCGATGCCCGCCGCCACATCCTCCAGCCAGAGGAAGGCGATCCCCTCCGCCTCCAGCCCCGCGACGACATCGCCCAGCTTGCCCTGCTCGACAAAGGCCCGCGCCGTCACCACCGTCCGGATTTCGGCCGCCATGCAGGCCGCCTTCAGGTTCGCCAGGCCCGCCGTGAAGTTCAGCATCGCCGGCACCCGCCCGCCTGCCTGGAGCGCGAAGAAGGCCACCGCCACCCCGGCGACATTGGGCAGCAGCACGCCGACCGCCTCCCCCTGCCGGGTCGAACGCGCCAGCACGCGTCCCAGCACCAGCGATCCCGTCACCAGCCGCCCATAGGTCAGCGGTTCGCGCTTCACATCCTCGACGACGGCCGATCCGCGCCCATGGACATGGCTCGCCTCCAGCAGCGCTTCGAACAATGTCCTGTCCGTGTCGGAGGTCGCGAACATCATCTGGCTCATCTCGTCATAGAGCCGCCGCCCGGCGATAGCGCGCCGCGCCCGCGCCGTCATCTCGCCCTCTATGGCGAAGCGGCGGGGCGGCAGCACGGTGAGCGTGATCCGGGGAAAGCGCCGCAGCCGGACCTTGCCCCTGAGGCGGGAAAAGGGCGTGAACTGCGCGCCGTCGATCCGCACCGGAATGATCGGCGCGTCGGCCTTGTCCGCGACCATGCCGGGGCCGTCAAACACCTTCATCAAGGCGCCGGTGACGGTGATCCGGCCTTCGGGAAAGATCACCAGCGTCCGCCCTTCGCGCACCGCCTTCACCATCGCCTTGGCGGACAGCGGATTGGTCGGGTCGACCGGAAAGGCGTCGAACAGCGGCAGGAAGGGCTTGACCCACCAGGCCCTGGCAATGCGCGTATGCACCGCGAAGGTGGGCTTGCCTGGCAGGAAGGCCGCCAGCAGCAGGCCATCCAGGAACGACACATGGTTGACCACGACGACCGCCGGTTCGCCCGCGCCGGGCATATTTTCAGCGCCGATGACCTCCACCCGGTAGCAGAGCCGCAGCATCCCGCGCACGATGGCCTTGATCACCGTCTCCGGCAGCAGCCAGCAACTGATCAGCGCCACCGCCAGCGTCGCAAAGCCCATCGCCCCGATCACGCCGGGCACGCTCTCGCCGCGCGCCAGCATCGCCGTCACCACCGCGACGACCGCCACCGTGACCGCCGCATTGACGATGTTGTTGGCCGCAATGGTGCGCGACCGCTCCTGCCGCGGGCTGTGCGTCTGGAGGATCGCATAGAGCGGCACGATGAACATGCCGCCTGAAAAGGCGATGCCGAACAGGTCGACCATGATCCGCCAGCTCCCCGGCGACCCGACGAATTCCGCTATGCCAGCGCCCGAATGCATGGGCGCATAGGAGCCGGTCGACAGCCACAGGTCGATCATGAACCCGGCCAGCGCCAGCGCGGATACCGGCACGAAGCGCGCGGACACCTGCCCGCCCAGCAGCCGGTTGACCAGCATCGACCCCAGCGCCACGCTGACCGAGAAGATCAGCAGGAAGAAGGTCGCGACCTCCTGCTTCGCCTTCAGCACCCCGCTCACCAGCGGCGCGAACTCCGCCAGCAATACCGCGCCCACGGCGAAGAACCAGCTTATCCCCAGGATCGACAGCCACACGCCGCGCCCATGCCGCGCCGCCTTCAATATATGCCAGGTGCTCCTGAAGATGTTGGGTTCGATGCGCAGCCCCGGCACCACCGTCGGCGCGGACGGCACCGCCAGGCTGGCCAGGAAGCCCAGGATCGCCAGGCCGACCGCCACCAGCCCGGCTTCCCATGGCGGGATCACCCCGGCCAGCAACTGACCGCTCAATATGGCGAGGAAGGTGCCTGCCTCGATCAGGCCGGTGCCGCCCATGATCTCGTCGGTGCGCAGATGCTGCGGCAGGATGGAAAATTTGACCGGCCCGAAGATGGTCGAATGCAGCCCCATCAGGAACAGGCAGGACAGCAGCAGCGGCACCGATTCCAGCCAGAATCCGGTGACGGCCAGGGTCATGATGACGATTTCCGCCGCCTTCACCGCCCGCACCAGCTTCGCCTTGTCCCAGGCGTCGGCCAGTTGCCCGGCCAGCGCGGAAAACAGGAAATAGGGCAGGATGAACAGGCCCGTGGCGACGGTCGCCAGCATCTCCGCCTTGTCGGGCTCGGCCCGATAGAGGCCGAAATTGGCGAGGAACAGCAGCGCGAACTTCAACAGATTGTCGTTGAACGCGCCCAGGAACTGCACCACGAACAAAGGCGCGAAACGGCGTTTACCCAGCAAAGACAGATCAGGTGCGGACATTTTCTTACCCCCGTCCTTCACGCATTATGCAGCAATAGTCGCGGAGTTGTTAATCGGCTCCCGCAACAGGCGATTATAGAGCCATCCGATGCCGATCAGGCTGAAGCCCAGGGCCAGGAAGGATGCGATCCGCAGCAGCCCGGTCAGCCCCGACGCATCCAACAGGAACACCTTGGCCACGGCGAGCAGCATCAGCAGCAGCGAAGCGATGCGCCAGTCTCTGGCGTTTTCGGCCTGCGCCCGCCTGCGGATGCCCCAGAGCAGGAAGCCGATGGCGAGCGCCAATGCGAGCACGGAACGGAGAATATCCTCCACCTGGCCCACTCCGCGCACGGTCAGCAGCGATCCGACGAAAAGCTGCCGCAGCATCGCCACGCCGAACAGCGCGATCAACGCCATGCGCACGCCATCGGCGATGCGCCGCGACCAGCCGTCCGCCACCTTCAGCGCAACGAAGGCAAGGGCCAGCACCACCGGCAGCAGATTGACGAAGGGCCAGCTCCCCACCGCCTGCGGGAACCAGAGCGGATTGTGCAGCACCACCGAATAAACCAGCAAATGCCCCAATCCCGCCGCGACGAGGCATGTCCCGACCACGCGCGCCCAATTCTCCCCGGCTTTCCGCGACGGGTGGAAATGGGCTGGCGCGATCCGGCCCCGCAACGCAACGAAACCCAGGCCCATCAGCGCAGCCTCCCAAAGCGTGCGCTCCGCCAGGGCAAGGCGCGTCACCTCCGCCAGGCTCCCCAAAGCGAAAAGCTGCTTGAATGCGACATGCGCCGCCACCCCGCCAAGCACCGCCGCGACACAGCAGCCGATCCGTCGCTCGACCGCATCCACGGCGGAACCGCCCCGCCACAAGGCAAGGCTCAGCGCCATCGCCGGCAAGGCGATCCGCCGCGCCACCTCGCTTGTTCCGGGCAAGTCCCGCACCAACACGGGTTCACCCACCAGCGACAGCAACACCCGGCCCAGCCAGATCCCCAGGGGCCAGGCCGCCCAAAGCACCACCAGCGCCAAGGCCACGCCCAGGGCAGGCGCCATTCGCCCGCCCGCCAGCCGCCGCGCTCCTTCCGCCAGCACCGCCAGCCCCAGCGCGGCGCCCACCGGCACCCAGGGCGCCGGCACCGCTTGCGCCACGGCCCCATAGGCGAGCAGCACAGCCACGCCCTGCGCGACCATCCGTCCCTCGGCGAAGCGCGCCCGCCATGCGAACAGCGCCGCCATTGCCGCGCCCGCCGTCCAGCGCATCACGCCCTGCCAGCCCGGCCCATCCGCCGCCTCTCCCCACAGCCGGGCGACATCGTCCGATCCGGCCAGAACCACCAGCGCGCCGAAGGCAAAGCCCCAGCCGCTCCATTCAACCCGACGGTCCTCCGCCAGCGCCGCCAGCTTCAGCAGCCCGGCCGCAACCGCGGCAATCACCATGGCCAGAGTCCACTCCGGCAGCCCCAGCCCGCCGGCCACCACCAGCAGCAGCGCCGCGGCGCTCGCCAGCGTCACGAAGCGCGAATCCTCCCGCCGCGTGCCGCATCGCCAGCCCATCGCCATGGCCGCGCCGGGCAATCCGGCGGCAGCCAGCGCCAGCAGGGCGAATTCCCCGTCCAGCCCGACCCGCCAGCACTGCCCCAGCGCCACGGCAAAGCCGCCCAGCGCCAGCCCCGCGATCTGCCCCGCCTCGACCAATCCGCCGCGCCAGACCCGCAGCAGGGCCGCGCCGCCATAAATCGCCGCCATGCCCAGCATCACCAGGGCGAAGTGACCCATTTCCGGCTGCGGCCACACCGCCGCCAGCAGCAGCGCGACACCGGCGCCGATCGCCGCCAGCGGCCGCAAGGCCGCCTCCCGCCCCAGCCACACCAGCATAAGCGACAGCAGCCCGAACAATCCCCATTGCAGCAGGCCGAAGCCGCCGGTCGCCACCAGCGCCGCCATCTGGCCCGCCGCCACCACGGCCGCGCCCATGCGCAGCAGCGCGGCCCGCGTTCCGGAAAAGGCCAGGACCGGCAACGCCATCCCCAGCATCAGCACCAGCAACCCGACCGACAGCGACGACGCCCAATCCAGCGCGCCCATGGCCAGCATGACGACGCCCCAGCCGGCCCCGCCGACCAGCGCGCTCACCCCCAGCCACATCCAGCGCTGGGTGCGCGACAGCACGCAAAGCCCACCGACCGCCAGGGCGAGATAACAGCTCAGCAGGGGCACATTGGGCTGCCCCGCCTCGACCAGGGCTGGCGCCGCCAGACCGCCGACCAGCCCCAGCAGCGCACTCGGCGCGCCAAAGCGCAGCGACAGCGCCATGGCCAGCCCCGTCACGCCCGCAAGCCCCGCAAAGGCGATGCCCGGCCCGACCAGCCCGTAGAGCATGTGCGCCGCCAGGATCGCGGCATAGAGCGTCGCCAGCCCCCCGCCCGCCAGCGCCTGCCGCACCCGCGCATCGCGGACCCGTTCCTCCAGCCGCAACGCCGCCTCCGCCCCGCCGATCAGCGCCCCGCCGAACAGCAGCCCCAGAACCACCCGCACCAGCGGCGAGAGCAGCCCCGCATCGATCGAATATTTGACCAGCAGCACGCCCGCGACCGCCAGCGTCACGCCGCCCGCCCAGATCGGCAGGCGTCGGCCGAACAGTTCCTCGAAGCTGAAGGAGGGGCGTGCAGGGCGCGCGACTTCGATGGCGATGCCTTTCGCCTCTTCCCCGCCCTTCCCGCCTTCTTTGGATTGACGGTCAACGATGACCGCGCTCGCGGGCGGCGGAGGCGCGGCGTCCATGGCGACCCGCCGCTCCACGACGCTTGCGGGCGCCGCCGGCCTCGCCCGCGCATCGTCATCCCCGTCTTCTGGGACGGGGCGGTCGGGAAGGGAGGGCGTATTTCCAACACCCCCTTCCAGCAGTGCCAACCTTTGCTCGGCCGCCTTCAACCGCCCGCGCATGTCGAACAGCATCACCCCGAAAACCAGCAGAACCAGCGTCACAAGCATGAGTCGAACCCCTGCACCCAGCAATGCCCATCGGCTACCGCAAAATTGCACACTGTTCAATAAAATAATTAGACAGCGTTCAATTGATCTTCTATTTGCCTCTCCATGGGCAGACGATCCGACCATAGCCGCGAGGAGCTGGAGGCGCTCATCCTGGAGGAGGGCCACCGCCACATGGCCGAGTCCGGTTTCGCCAAATTCTCCTCGCGAGAGGTGGCCAAGCGCATCGGCTATTCGGTGGGCACGCTCTATAATGTCTTCGGCAGCTACGACCGGCTGGTCGCCGCCATCAACACGCGCACCTTCGACCTGTGGGCCGCCTTTCTGGAACGGCGCCTCGCCAGCCGGCCGCGCGACAGGATCGCCGCGCTGGTGGAGGGCTATTTCCGCTTCGCTTCGGAAAACACGAACATCTGGATGGCGATCTACGACCATCGCCTGCCGTCCGGCGTGCCCTTGCCGGAGGAATATGCCCGGCAGCGCGCCGGTCTCACCGATGTCGTCGTGCGCGAAGTCGCCGCCGTGCTGCCGCCGGAATCCCAGGATGTCGCTCCGCGCCTCGCCCGCTCGCTGGTGGCGACGGTCCATGGTCATTGCACCTTCGCGCTCAACGGCAGCTTCGCCCTTTTGGGCGAGACGGACCCCCTCGAAATGGCCACGGCGCGGGTCAAGGAAAGCTTGAGGGCGGCAGGGGCGGAGCTTTAACATAGGCGGCAGGCACGGCGGGCGGCAAGCTGGAGACAAAAGGGGGACATATCATGGCAAACTGGTTCGACAGCCTGGAACGCGACCTGCAATCGCCGCTTGCCGTGCGGCGCCTGGGCAGCGGCTGGTTCTCGGGCTTCTTCGCGCTGCTGCTCAGCACCACCGGGTTTTGTCTGGTGATGGCGCTGCGCTGGCCCGACTGGTTCGCCACGCCCGAACTGGCCGCGCTGCACGCCTGGGGCGGGCTGCGTCCTCTGGTCCATGCGCTGTTGATCGGCGGCTATGCCCTGGCGTTGCTCAGCCTGCTTTTGCGCACACGCAAAGCCATCGGCGCCACCGCGCTCATCGTCGCGCTGCTCGCCACCCTGTTGGGCGGAGCGGAAGTCCAACCGCGTGAGACTCATGACTGGGGCGTGTTCTTCGGCGTCGATTTCTTCGCCGTCAACATGGTCGCCACCGGCCTGATGTTCGCGCCGATCGAGCGCTTGTTCCCCCACAGGGCGCAGCAACGGCTGTTCCGACAGGAATGGCGGGAAGACCTGTTCTATTATCTGATCAGTTCGATGATGGTGCAGCTCATCACCTTCCTCGCGCTGGCGCCGTCCAGCTTCATCAACGCCAACACCGCCGGCCTGGCGGGCGTCCGCGCCATGATCGCCGGCCAGCCCTGGCTGCTCCAGTTCCTGGAAGTGGTGCTGCTGACCGACTTCGTCCAATATTGGTTCCACCGCGCCTTCCACCGCGTCCCCTTCCTCTGGGGCTTCCACGCCGTGCACCATTCGGCCCGGTCGATGGACTGGCTCGCCGGCGCGCGCATGCATTTCTTCGAGATCATCGCCCTGCGCGGCGTGACGTCCCTGCCGCTGCTCACCTTCGGCTTCTCGCCATCGGTGATGCAGGCCTATATCGGCTTCGTCTATATCTACTCCTCGCTGCTCCACGCCAATCTGCGCGGCGATTTCAACCATCTCGGCCGCATCGTCGCGACGCCGCGCTTCCACCACTGGCATCATGCGATAGAGGAGGTCGCGGTCGACAAGAATTTCGCGATCCACTTCCCTTTTCTCGACCGCCTGTTCGGCACACATCATCTGCCCGACGGCGCATGGCCGACCGGCTATGGCGTGCCCGAACAGGTGCCCCAGGGCTATCGCGCGCAATTTCTCTACCCCTTCCGCCGAAAGCGCGACGCAGCCTTGTGAATCTGCTATGGTCTTCCGGCTGTCAGGGGAGTCGGACCATGGTCTACTGGATGCTCAAGGGCCGCGAATTCGCCAACTGCAACTGTGAATATGGCTGCAACTGCCAGTTCGGCGGCCTGCCCGACAAGGGGCATTGCCAGGCCGCCTTCGGCTTCGCCATCGATGAGGGGCGTCACGGCGACACCGACCTGTCGGGCCTCAACATCGCAGCCGTCTTCCGCTGGCCCGGCCCGATCCACGAAGGGCAGGGGGAATGCGCCGCCTTCGTCGACGAACGGGCGACGGAAGCGCAGCGCAACGCCCTGCTGACGATCATGACCGGCGGCGACACCGCCCCGATGGCGACGGTCTTCGCCGTCTTCGCCTCCACCATCACCACCATGCACGAACCCAGTTTCGTCCCCGTCGACTTCGAGGTCGACGTGGAAGGACGCAAGGGCCGCCTGCGCATAGCGGGGCATCTGGAAATGGACGGCGAACCCATCCGCAGCCCGGTGGACGGATCGGAAATCCGCGCCCGGATCGACCTGCCCGACGGCTTCGAATATGAAGTGGCGGAGATCGGCTCCGGCACCAGCCGCTCGATCGCGCCGATGCGGCTCGACCATGCGGCGAGCTATGGCCAGTTCGCCTATCTCCACCTCGACAGCCACGGCGTCGTCAGGGGCTGACGATGCCGATATGGGGCGTGGTGCTTGCCCGGCACCGCTTGATTTCGCTTGTCGCGCTCGCGGTGCTGATCCTGCTGGCCTGGGGCTGGCTGCTTTCGGGCGCGGGCATGGGGATGGCCCTCACCGCCTCCCTGTTTCCGGCCGGCCTGGCGGAAGACCCGATGGCGGCGATGATGATGCCCGGCGACATGCCATGGGCGATGGCGCGGTTCGTCATGACTTTCGCCATGTGGTGGGTGATGATGGTCGCGATGATGCTTCCCTCCGCGGCGCCGATGGTCCTGCTCTACGCTCGCGCCGCGCCCGCCTCCACGCGCCCGGCGACGGAGAGCTTCACCCTGGGCTATCTGCTGGTCTGGGGTTTCTTTTCCCTCATCGCCACCCTGGCGCAATGGCGCCTGGCCGCAATGGCGATGCTGTCCCCCATGGCGATGGCGACGTCCAGCCGCCCGCTGGCCGCCGCCCTGCTGATCGCGGCGGGAACCTATCAGATCAGTCCGTGGAAGGATGCCTGCCTGCGCCAATGCCGCAATCCCGCGCAGTTCCTCAGCCGCCATTATCGGCCGGGCTGGGCCGGTGCGCTGCGCATGGGCGCGCTCCATGGCGCCTGGTGCGTCGGCTGTTGCTGGATGCTGATGACGCTGCTGTTCGTGGGCGGGATCATGAACCTCGCCTGGATCGCGTTGCTGACGCTGCTGGTGGGTCTGGAAAAACTGCTGCCATGGGGCCGCGTCGTCTCCGTGGCGGCGGGTATAGGCTGCATCCTGTCGGCGTGGGCGATATTGATGGGGTGACGGTTTTTGGCCGCCAGGGGTAGTCCGCGCCTTCCGCTCTCGTTGAAGCGCTGCGTGCGCCTCATGGCCAGGTCTGGCCACGCCATCCGCCAGCCCTAGGCCTTGTCCTTCTCCACGCCCGCGTGGAAGGCGATCCTGAGCGCTTCGGCCAGGCTTTTCACCTCCAGCTTCTGCATCAGGTTGGCGCGGTGGATTTCGACCGTGCGCGGGCTGATCGCCAGGTCGTAGGCGATGGTCTTGTTCGGCAGGCCGTCGACCAGCCCGTGCAGCACCTCGCGCTCCCGCTCGGTCAGGATGTTGAGCCGCGCCCGCGCATCCTCCGCCCGCGCATTCGCGCCGCGGTCCGCCACCGCCACCCGCCGCGCCGCCTCGACGCAGCCCAGCAACGCCGCCTTTTCGAACGGCTTTTCGATGAAGTCGCTGGCCCCCGCCTTCATCGCCGTTACCGCCATGTCGATGTCGCCATGGCCGGTCATGATCACCACCGGCAGCATGACGCCCCGCGCCCGCAGCTCCCGCTGCACCGCCAGCCCGTCCATGTCCGGCATCCGCACGTCCAGCAGCACGCAGCCCGGCTCCAGACCGGCGGCCTCTTTCAAAAAGGGCAAACCGCCCTCAAACAGCTTCACCGCGAAACCGCTGGTCTTCAGCATGAAGGACAGCGACCGCCGGATCGCCTCGTCATCGTCCACGACATAGATGGGAAATGGCTCGCTCATCGGGCTTTCATCCTAATCCACCGCGTCCAAAGTGAAGTGAAAGGCCGTGCCGCCCCATTGCGACGGTCCGGCCCAGATGCGCCCGCCATGCCCCTCCACGATGGTCTGGCTGATCGACAGGCCGACGCCCATGCCGGACGCCTTGGTGGTGGTGAAGGGGGTGAAGAGCGTGCGCGACATGTCCGGCGCCAGCCCCGGCCCGCTGTCGGCCACGATCACCTCCACCCGGCCATTTTCCCCTGGCACGGCGGACAGGCGCAGGATGCGCGCCGGGCTGTCCGCCATCGCCTCCACGGCGTTCCTGGTCAGGTTGATGATGACCTGCTGCAACTGCACCCGGTTGACCAGCACCTTGTCGACGCGCGGATCGACGCTGATGTCCATGTCGAGGCCCCGACTATCGACGCCGATGAAGGCCAGCGCCGCCCCCTCCGCCAGCAATCCGCGCAGCGGTTCGGGCTGGCGCATCGTCTCGCCGCGCTTGATGAACTCGCGCAGCGATCGGATGATCTCGCCGGCGCGCAGGGCCTGGTTCGCGCTTTCTGCCATCGCCTCGCGCAGCAGTTCGCGGTCCACCGGCCCCCCGGCGTCCAGCATGTCGCGCCCCGCCTCCAGATAGTTGGCGATGGCGGTCAGCGGCTGGTTCAGTTCATGCGCCAGCGCCGACGCCAGCGTCCCCATCGCCGTCACCCGCGACGCATGGGCCAGTTCGGCCTGAAGGTCGGCCACCCGCCGCTCGGCCTGCTGGCTTTCGGTGAGGTCGCGGATGAAGCCGGTGAACAGCCGCCGCCCTTCATCCTGCACCTCCCCCACCGACAGTTCGATGGGGAATGTCGACCCGTCCCGCCGCCGCGCGCTGGTCAGGCGGCCGATGCCGATGATCCGCTTTTCCCCGGTCGTCAGATAATGGTGGATATAGCCGTCATGCCTCTCCCGGTCGGGGGAGGGCATCAGCATGGAGATATTCTCGCCCAGCACGTCGCTTTCGGCATATTGGAACATGCGCTGCGCCGCTGCGCTGAACGACACGATCGTGCCGCGCATGTCGATGACGATCAGCGCGTCCGGGACGGTCGCCAGGATGGAGCCGAGCAATGCCTGTTCCAGGCTGTGCTCGCGCTGCGTCAGGCCATCGGTTTCATCGTCCGCTACCGCCATGCCGACACCATGCCGTGGCTTCAATGCGCCAGCAAGAGCGGAACATGCGCCTCGCGCAGCATGGCGCGCGTGACGCCGCCGAATATCATTTCGCGCAACCGGCTATGGCCAAAGGCGCCCATCGCCATCCAGTCCGGCTTCAGCACGCCGATGGCGGCCTTCAGCGACGCATCGATGGTGCGCCCGTCCTGCGGCCATGTGTGCAACTGGCACTTGATGCCATGGCGGGCCAGATATTCCGGCGCGTCGGTCGCGGGGAAGGGATATTTGCCCGCTTCCTCGACCGTCACGACATGCACCTCCTCCGCCAGCTTCAGCAGCGGCACGGACAGGCGCAGCGCGGCGGATGCTTCCTGCGAACCTTCCCAGGCCACCATCGCGCGGCCCGTGACCGGAAAGGACTTCGCTTCCTGCGGCACGGCGATCACCGGAACCCGCCCGGCCAGCGCCAGGTCGGCGGCCAGGTGCAGCGGATCTGCGAATTCCCGGCGCGGCCCGGGCGGCAGGGTGACGATCATGCCGTCGGTCAGCGCCGCCGCGGACAGCAGGCCATGGACGACATCGCCTTCCACATGGCGCCAGTCCCAGCTCACATCCTCGCGGCGCAGCCGATCCTCCACGCGCATCCGGGCCTTTTCATCGATGTCGTAGAGTTCCGCCATCATCGCCGGGGCCATGGACGCGCCGCCGTACATGTCGGCCGCCACGAAATCCGGCATGGCCGTCACCTGCACGCAATGGATGTGCGCGCCCGATGCGCGGGCAAGATCGCAGGCCGCCTGCAAGCGGCTTTCCGCGCCACGATCTTCATGAATGTGCAGCAGGACCGATTTCATCGTCTGTCTCCCGGCAAGCGTCTCTTTCCCTTTTGGCTAGGACTCCCCCGGCGCGGTCGCCATCAGGAATAATCCTTATATCCCTTTTCGGCGCGGAATCCGATTGCATGGAATATGAGTTGGACGACCATACGCCTCGAACTTGCCCGGACGCCCGCCTTTCCCAACGGATCGGCGGCGCGAAGCTATGTGCTGCGCCTGCCGCTGGGCAGCGGCGGCCTGATCGACGAAAGGGAATATCGCATCCATCCCGAACTGGCGACGGCGCGCCGTTTCTGGCCGAACGAGCCGGACCGGCACGGCACGTTGCTGCACACCGGGAATGGTTGGGCCTTGTCCTATGAGCAGGGTGAGGCGGATGACGAGAAGATCTACCGGCTGGACGCCCACGCCATCCAGCCCGGCGCCTATCTGACGCTGACCGACCCGGACGGGGAATGCCTGCCCTTCGTGGTGAAGGGGATGAGTCCGGCCTGATCGCGGCGGCCGCACTTCGCCCCGCAGTCGCTGCCGCGCGCCTGGCCGGGAGTCGATCTTCGGGAACAAGCGGGTTCGGCCCGATCCCAGGGCGTTGATGGCGCTGATCGAGTGACGGCGTCGGCAGAGCCGCCCGCGAAATGCAAATCTATACTGCTAATGACTTGCAACATCCTCCTTATTTGGCTAGCGGGAGTGCAGCCTCATGGGGGAATGAATGCACATCCGACCGTCTTTCCTGCTCGTCACCACCATGCTCGCGCTGTCGAGCCGGCCTGCCCTGGCCCAGTCCGAACCCGCGGCCGATGCCGAGGGCGCAGGCCCGATCATCGTGACGGCGGCGCGCACGATCTTGCCCGCCAACGCCCTGCCGATGACCATCGACGTAATCGATCGGGAAACGCTCAACCAACAGGTCGCGATCGGCGGCTCCATCGTCGATGCGGTGTCGGCGCTGACCCCGTCCTTCTCGCCCACGCGCCAGAAGCTGTCCGGCGCGGGAGAGACGCTGCGCGGCCGTTCGCCCCTCTATGCGATCAACGGCATCCCGCAAACCGCGCCGCTGCGCGACGGATCGCGGGACGGCTTCACCATCGACCCCTTCTTCATCGACCGGGTCGAACTGATCTACGGTTCCAACGCGTTGCAGGGGATCGGCGGTGCCGGCGGCATCGTCAACCAGGTGACGGTGGCGCCGCCCCAGAGCGACGGCCTGTCGGGCCGGATGTTGGTGCAGGGCAATGCCGACACCGGCTTTCACGGCGACGGCGTCGGCGGCAAGGTCGCGGGGCTGCTCGCCTGGCGCGCCGGGCGCTGGGACGCGACGGTGGGCGCGGCCTATGAAAAGCGCGGCGCATTCTACGACGGCCATGGCAATCGCGTCGGCACCGACCTGACCCAGGGCGAGACGCAGGACAGCCGAAGCTGGTCGCTGTTCGGCCGCTTCGGCTATGCGCTCAGCGACAGCGCCCGGCTGGACCTGACCATGAGCCGCTTCCATTTGAAGGGGGAGGGCGACTACGTCACGCTGGACGGCAATCCCGCCATCGACCTCCCGACGACCTCCGTGCGCGGCACTCCGCCGGGCGTCCCCGCCACCAACCGCACCGAAAGCGCGGCACTGACGCTCACCGACGGCGACCTGTGGGGCGGCAACTTCATCGCGCAGCTTTTCTTCAACCGCTCGCGGGACACCTATGGCGGGGAGGTCGCGCCCATCGCCACCTTCCAGGATGCGGCCATCGCGCCGGTCAACACGCTGTTCGACCAGTCGCAGAACCGCAGCCGCAAATATGGCGGCAAGATCAGCTATGAACGCGCCATGCCGGGTTTCGAGGCGCTGACCGCCGTTCTGGGTTTCGATGCGCTCTACGATCTGACCGAACAGCGCCTGATCGCCACCGGCCGGACCTGGGTGCCGCCGACCGATTATCGCAGCCTGGCGCCCTTCGCCCAGTTCAACCTGGCGCTGTTCGACAAGAAGCTGCGCCTGGCGGGCGGTATCCGATATGAGGATGTGCGCATCCATATCGACGACTATCATACGCTGGCCTCCTATCGGGGCGGCTTCGACGTGGCGGGCGGGACGCCGACCTTTCACGACACCTTGTTCAACGGCGGCGCCATATTGGAGCCGTGGGAGGGCATCCGCGCCTATGCCAGCTATGCCGAGGGCTACACCGTCCCCGACGTCGGACGCATCGCGCGCGCCGTCGACCGGGCCGGGGTCGATATCGACAATTATGTGAACATCAGCCCTATCGTGTCGAACAATCGCGAGATCGGCGTGGAAGTGAAGCGCGGCCCCGTGGATGCCAGCGCGGCCTATTTCTGGTCGACCAGCAAGAACGGGTCGCTGCTGGTGCAGCAGTCGGTCGGCGCGCCGTTCGAGGTGCAACGCCAGCGGGTGGAGATACAGGGCCTGGAACTGAACCTGTCGGTCAGGACGCCGCTGCCGGGGCTTACCCTGTCCACCGGCTACGCCCATCTGATCGGCCGCACCGACGGATCGGACAATGGCGTCGACAAGGTGGATCGCGACCTGGACGGCGCGAACATTTCGCCCGACCGCCTGAATGTCGCCGCCAGCTATGTGCATGGGCCGCTGTCGGCGCGCATCCAGACGCAATTCTTCCTCTCGCGTCAGTTCGAACGCGAACCGGGCAAATATCCGGTGCTCTACAGGTTCGACGGTTATAATGTGACCGACATGTCGCTCCGCTATCAGACGCGGTTCGGGGCGTTGACGCTGGCGGCGCAAAATATCTTCGACACATTCACCATCGATTATTACACGCAAACCGTCCGGCCCACCGACAAGGCCCATTATTTCGCGGGGCGCGGGCGCAATTTCACCCTGTCCTGGGATTATCGGTTCTAGTGAAGCTGATCGACGCCCTTCACCGCTGGACCGGCGGACTGATCGGGCTGCTGCTCGCCCTTCTGGGCCTCAGCGGCGCGCTGCTGGTGCACAAGAATGCCTGGACGCTGGCGCCCCATGCCGGCGACCCGCGGGTGGAGGATGTCCGCCAACTGGCGCAGGTGACGCAGCGCATCATGGCCGATCCGGCGGCGCGGCCCCAATCGATCACCTATGCGTCCGACGATTTCGGGCTGCTGAAACTGCTGTTCGACAATGGCGGCGGCGCCTATGCCGATCAGCGCGGCGGCGTGGTGATGCGGTGGAGCAGCCAGTGGGAGCGGCCTGAACTCTGGCTGTTCGACTTCCACCATCACCTCTTCTCCGGCGAGACGGGTGATTGGGCTATCGGCATTGCCGCGCTTTGCGGGCTGTTCTTCGTGTTCACCGGCCTCATCCTCTGGTGGCGCACGCGGCGGACCTTCGAATGGCGGCTATGGCCGGCGCGGATGAGCCGCCCGGCGATCGTGCGGCATCATCGCGATCTGGGCGTCGTCGTCGCGCCGCTGCTGCTGCTGTCGCTGGCGACGGGGGCCGTGCTGGTGTTCCGGCCAATGGCGGCGCTGCTGTTCGGGCCGGGCGCGCCCGCGCAGATCGACAAGGCCTTGGCCGCTCCGCCGCCCCGCGACGCCAGACTTGCCGACCGACTGGACTGGGCGGGCATGATCGTGACGGCCAAGGCCCGCTTTCCCGACGCGGAACTGCGCAGCCTCAGCCTGCCGCGCAAGAATAGCGGCCTGATCACCCTCCGCATGCGCCGGCCGCAGGAATGGCTGCCCAATGGTCGCACCACCCTCTGGTTCGCGGCCGACAGCGGCGCGCTGGTCGCGGCGCGCGACGCCGCCACGCTGCCGACGGTGGTGAAGGGGTATAATCTGCTCTATCCCCTCCATGCGGCGAAGGTCGGCGGCCTGGCGTTCAGGCTGGTCATGACATTGGCGGGGCTGGCGATGACGCTGCTCGGCACTCTCGCGGTCTGGACCTTCTGGTTCAGGCGTCCGGCAAGGGCGGCGCGCCCGCGTCAGATCGCGATCAGGGCATAGGGCCGGTCGAACCGTTCCGACAGCACGAACTGGGCGCAATTATAGACCGGAACGCCGCCGGGCGTCTTTCCTTTGAACGCGCCGCGATGGGCGTGGCCGTGCACGGCGAAGCGGACATTGTCGAACCTGTCGATGGCTTCGGCCAGCCGGGAGGAACCCAGGAACGGGAAGATCTCCGGCGGCTCTCCCTGCACGGTATCGACCACCGGCGCATAGTGGAGCACGGCCACGGTCCGCTCCGTCCGCAGCGAACGCAGCGCGTTTTCCAGCTTGCGCGCCTCGTTGATCGATTCCTCGACGAAGCCCTTGATCGCGCTTTCCCCGAAGGCGCCCAGTTCCCCCCGGCCGAATCCGCCGACAAAGCCCTTCACCCCGGCGAAGCCCACGCCCCTTATCTCCACCGCCTGATCGTCCAGCACGGTGACGCCGGCGCCGTGCAGGATCTGCGCCACGATTTCGGGCTGGCCGCATTCATGGTCGTGATTGCCCAGCACCGCGACGGTCGGGATGGTGCAGCTTCGCAGGTCTTCGGCCAGGACTTCGGCCTCCCGCGTCTTGCCGAAATTGGTGAGGTCGCCGCACAGGGCCAATATGTCTGCCCGGGCGGAAATCTCCTCGAACATGGCGCGGTAGCGATGCTCGGACGAATCCGTGACGTGCAGGTCGCCGACGGCGGCCAGGACCAGGCTGTCCCTCGGCCGCGCCTCACTGGTTGCGGTCATGGCTCTCCTCCAGCCCCTTGCCCACCACGTCGGCAAAGCCCCAGTCGGTGATGTCGACCAGATAGTCGCGCGGCGAAAGCAGCCGGCCCCGGCACACGCGCAGATTGGGGACGGGCAGTTCGGCGCGGGTCTGCAACCGGCCCAGCAATTCCTCGAACAGCCAGAGCGGAATGCAATGCCGCTCGGTCGGATAGATGAAACGGAAATTCAGCAGGTGGATGAGCAGCACTTCCCAATGCAGTTCCATCGCGTCCAGCAGCCGTTGCCAGTCGATGCGCTCATGCTGCCGCAGGATGATGTGCGCGACGTCCGCGCCGTCATAGCGGTATCGATCCTGGATGAAGACCTTGGACAGGATGAATTCGGTCGGCGGGGTGATCCGCACCGTCGTGCCATAGACTTCCGCATGGGATATGTCGCGGAACCATTCCTCGGTCACGGGCAGGCTGGCCGAGGAGATGTTGTATATGACGTCGAAGAAATTTCCGTCGCGCCAGACCTTGCCGATCCAGCGTTCGTCCTCGAATTCGACCCGATGTCCCAGCGCCTTGAAATAGGCCAGGATGCGGGGCGCATCGCCCGGCTTGCAGAAGACGTCCAGATCCTTGGTCGGCCGCGTTATGCCGGTATGGCATCCCAGCGCATAGGTGCCCGACAGCATGAAGGGGATGCCGGACTGGACCAGATGCGCAAGGCTTTCGGCATAGAATTCCGCCGCGTCCGGTGGAGGATCGAAGGTGGCGGGTTCGCGGTTCATCCCCAGGGGAACGGACAAGCGGGCGCTTCCGTTCCCCCTTCCGTTTCCGCGGGCTTATTTCATCGTCGGGATGACGAAGCTCTGGTCGATCACCGCACCGCCGTCGGGCCAGCGCTGCGTGATCTTCTTGGTGCGGGTGTAGAAGCGCACGCCGTCCATGCCGTACTGGTCGAGATCGCCGAAGCCCGACCGCTTCCAGCCGCCGAAGCTGTGATAGGCGACCGGCACCGGGATCGGCACATTGATGCCGACCATGCCGACCTCGACATCGGCGGCGAATTTCCGGGCATAATCGCCGTTGCGGGTGAAGATGGCGACGCCGTTGCCATATTGATGCTTCGAGGGATAGCTCAGCGCCTCCTCGAAGCTCTGGGCGCGCAGGATCTGGAGCACGGGGCCGAAAATCTCGTCCTGATAGCTTTTCATCTGCGGCGTCACCCGGTCGATCAGCGTCGGGGCGAGGTAGAAGCCCTCCTCATAGCCCTGGAGCGAGAAGCCGCGCCCGTCGACCACGATTTCCGCGCCTTCGTCGGCGGCCATCTGGATATAGCTTTCCACCCGCGCCTTATGGACGCCGGTG
Source organism: Sphingobium sp. HDIP04 (assembly GCF_000445085.1). Taxonomy (NCBI): domain Bacteria; kingdom Pseudomonadati; phylum Pseudomonadota; class Alphaproteobacteria; order Sphingomonadales; family Sphingobiaceae; genus Sphingobium; species Sphingobium sp. HDIP04. The sequence goes on from NZ_ATDO01000018.1 coordinate 22,474, forward strand.
ACCAGCGGGCCATATTGCGCGTCGGGATCGGTCGGGATGCCGGGGCGCAGCGTCTCGATGGCGTCCAGCAGCTTGGCGCGGAAGGCGTCGGCGGTCGCTTCGCCCACCGGCACGACGACCGGCAGCGCCATGCAGCGTTCGCCCGCCGAACCATAGGCCGCGCCGACGATATCGGCTACCGCCTGGTCCATGTCGGCGTCGGGCAGGATGATGCCGTGATTCTTCGCGCCGCCCATCGCCTGGACGCGCTTGCCGTTCTGGGCGCCGCGGGCATAGACGTAATTGGCGATGTCGGACGACCCGACGAAGCTGACCGCCTTGATGGCCGGATGGTCGAGAATGGCGTCGACCATTTCCTTGTCGCCATGGACGACGTTCAGGATGCCCGCCGGAATCCCCGCCTCGATGGCGAGTTCAGCGAGGCGCACCGGGACGGAGGGGTCGCGTTCCGAGGGTTTCAGGATGAAAGCGTTGCCGCAGGCGATGGCCATGGCGCTCATCCAGAGGGGGATCATCGCGGGGAAGTTGAAGGGGGTGATGCCCGCCGCGATGCCCAGCGGCTGGCGCATCGAATAGACGTCGATGCCGGGGCCTGCGCCTTGGGTATATTCGCCCTTCAGCAGATGGGGGATGCCGCAGGCGAATTCGACGACTTCCAGGCCGCGCTGGATGTCGCCCTTCGCGTCGGCGAGCACCTTGCCATGTTCGGAGGAGAGCAGCAGGGCCAGTTCGTCCATATGCTGTTCGATCAGTTCCTTGAAGCGGAACATGACGCGGGCGCGGCGCTGGGGGTTGGTGGCGGCCCATTCGGGCTGGGCGGAAAGGGCGGAATCGACCGCCTTCTGGAGATGGGCGGCGGTGGCGAGTTCCACCTGGGCCTGGACCGCGCCGGTGGCGGGATTGAGGATGTCGGACAGGCGGGCGCCGGGTTGGGGGGCGGATTGTCCATGAATGAAATGGTGAACTGAACGCATTTTTCCGGTTCCTCTCCTGCCGGTGGGATGGGGTGGATATAGACGGGCCGGCTTTGCAGATATACATGTATGTCGACACATTGGTTGTGCGGATTTGCCTATGCTGAACTCGGACGAACTGCGGCTGTTCCTGGCAGTGATGCGGGAGGGCAATATGCTGGCCGCGGCCCGGCGGGTCGGGGTGGATCATAGCACGGTCGCCCGCCGCCTGACCAATATGGAGGCGACATTGGGCGCGCGCCTGTTCGACCGCAGCCCGCGCGGGGTGACGCCGACGCCCGCCGCCTTCGCTCTGGTGTCCCATGCCGAGCGGATCGAGAGCGAGTTGCTGGCCGCGCTGAGCAGCGTCGCCGGGCGCGACCGGGAGGTGGAGGGGACGGTGCGGCTCGCCACGCCGGAGGCCTTCGCCAGCCATCTGATCGCGCCCCGCGTGGCGGCGTTGCGGGAGCGGCATCCGCGCCTGACGCTGGAACTGGCGTCGGAGAGCAAGGCGGCCAGCCTGTCGCGGCGGGAGGCGGAGATCGCCGTGATGCTGAAACCGCCGCCTAAGGGGCGGTTCGTGACCCGCAAGCTGGCCGATTATCGCCTGGGTCTCTATGCGTCCAAGGCCTATCTGGAACGGGAGGGGCGCCCCTCCCTGCGCGCCGACCTCAGCCGTCATGTCTTCGTTTCCTATATCGAGGAACTGGCCGGGTTCGCGGAGATGATCGCGCTGGACCAGTTGCTGCCCGGCGCGGCCATCGTCTTTCGCGCCAGTTCCAGCGCGGCGCAGCATGCGGCGGTGGCGGCGGGGATGGGGCTGGGCGTGCTGCATGTCTTCGCGGCGGCGGAGGATGAGCGGCTGGTGCAGATCTTCCCGGAGTCGATGGAGGTGTGGCGCAGCTATTGGCTGGTCATGCATGCGGATTTGCAGAGATTGCCGCGTGTGCGGGCGGCGGCGGATTTTCTGGACGAGGTGATGCGGGGGGTTCGGGAGCGGTTGTAGGTTGACGGACGGCTTAAGCGCCCTTTGGGCGCTCCCCTCCACCATGCTTCGCATGGTCCCCCTCCCCATCTTTGATGGGGAGGATTGAGGGGTGCAGGAACCGGGCTTTGGTTCTGTGGGTTTGCTCTGCGAGATAATGGTCGGAGAGTGAAGCAATCGTGGCGACATCGTTCGAAAACAGGGCCGCGCTGGCCGGGAATCGCGGGACGGGATTTCCGGCGCTCGCCTTTCGGGAGTTTTTCCGGAATCCGCTGGCGGTCGGGTCCGCCTTTCCGGCGTCGCATTTTCTGGTCGACGCCATGCTGGGGCCGGTGGACTGGAGCCGGATGGAGCGGGTAATCGAATATGGGCCGGGCACCGGCATCTTCACCCGCGCCCTGCTGGACCGGCTGCCGGGGCATGCGCGGTTGCTGGCCATCGACACCAGCCCGGCCTTCATCGGCCACCTGCGCGGGGAGATGCGGGATAGGCGGCTGGTCGCGGTGACGGGGTCGGCCGACGGGGTGCTGGAGATCATGGCGGCGCAGGGGTGGGACAGGGCGGATTGCATCCTGTCCGGACTGCCCTTTTCGACGCTGGCGCCGGAGCGGGCCGAGCGGCTGATGGAGGCGAGCGCCTGTGCGTTGCGGCCGGAGGGGAAGTTCCTGGCCTATCAGATGCGCAGGGCGGTGAAGCCGTTGCTGGAGCGGCGCTTCGAGCAGGTCAGGGCGGGGTTTGAATGGCGGAACTTGCCGCCTTGTCATCTTTATTGGGCTTCGGGGCCTGGGTGAAGGGGGGGGCATTCCTCCCCATCGGGAGATGGGGAGGGGGACCGCGCGAAGCGTGGTGGAGG
>NZ_ATDO01000019.1:0-10009 GCF_000445085.1 Sphingobium sp. HDIP04
GTGCCTTGGCCCCTTGCCGTTGCTGCGGGCGCGCACGGCGACCTCCTCCACGGCCAAGCCGGCGCGGGACAGGCGGCGGGCGAAGCTCGCGTCGGGCGCGGCGGACCAGATCGCCAATATGCCGCCGGGCCTGAGCGCGGCGATGGCCGCCGCGATCCCCTGCGCCGAATAGAGGCGGTCGTTCGCCTGGCGCACCAGCCCGTCCGGCCCGTTGTCGACGTCCAGCAATATGGCGTCGTACAGCCCCCGCGCCGCGCCGATCACATCGGCCACGTCCGCCTGGACCAGGCGCACGCGCGGATCGTCCAGGCACCCCGCGGCCAGTTCCGCCATCGGTCCCCGCGCCCATTGGATGATCTCCGGCACCAGTTCCGCCACGGTGACGGTTGCCGTGCCGTCGAGCGCGGCCAGCGCCGCCCGCAGCGTGAAACCCATGCCGTAACCGCCGATCAGCAGATGCGGGCGCGCCCGGCCGCGCAGCCTTTCGCAACTGAGATTGGCGAGCGCCTCCTCCGATCCGCTCATCCGGCTGCTCATCAACTCGTTGCGGTCGAGCACGATCATGAAATCCCCGCCCCGCCGATAGAGGGTCAGTTCCTCTCCGCCGGGAACCTGCGCCGATCCGATGAATTCGCGTGCCTGCATGCCACTTTCTCCCGGCGGGGTCCGCCGCCGGGGGCTTTACGGCAATGCGGCGCGGCGTCAAAGGAGCGAGATGCGATATTTCCTCGATACAGAATTCAACGGCTTCGGCGGCGATCTCATCAGCCTGGCGCTCGTCCCCGAAATCGGAGACCAGGATTTCTACGTCTCCCTCCCCCTGCCGGCCGAAATCCACCCCTGGGTGGAAAAGAATGTGATCCCCTATCTGCGCTTCGTGCCGCCGGGCGTCGACCATCAGTTGAACCGGGTGGAGGCCGCCCAGCATCTGGAGGCCTATCTGGCGCATGACCGCGATCCGCTGATCATCGCCGACTGGCCCGACGACCTGGCCCATTTCTGCGCCCTGCTCGTGACCGGTCCGGCCGAGATGATCAGGCTGGACGGGCTGCGCCTGGAACTCATCAACGGCGCGGGGTTCAGCGCCGCGTCCAACAGCCGGATGCCGCACAACGCCCTGCATGACGCCCATGCGCTCAAGGACTTCTATCTCAACTGGGCCGTCTGACCGGGCGGGCCCAAGGGTTCGACCGATCTTTTGACAGCGGGCGCGGGACGGCGCATGGGCGGGGCATGCACCTCGCCCGTTTCGACATCGACCTGTTCCTGCGCGACCATTGGCAGAAGCGCCCGCTGCTGATCCGCAACCCGTGGAGCGCATGGCGCAATCCGCTGGTGCCCGACGATCTGGCCGGCCTCGCCTGCGAGGAGGGCGTCGAATCGCGCCTCATCACCCGGCAGGCGGATCGGCTCGCCATGGAAAGCGGCCCGCTGCCGGAGGATCGCTTCACCGAACTTCGCGACGCCTGGACGCTGCTGGTGCAGGCGGTCGACCATCATGCGCCCGATGTCGCGGCGCTGATCCAACCCTTCCGCTTCATACCCGACTGGCGCATCGACGACGTGATGGTCAGCTATGCGACCGACGGGGGCGGCGTCGGGCCGCATTTCGACCAATATGACGTGTTCCTGGTGCAGGGCCTGGGCAGAAGGCGCTGGCGCGTCGGCCCGCGATGCGATTCCGCGACGCCGCTGCTGCCGCATGACGACCTGCGCCTGATCCCGGATTTCGAGGCGACGGAGGATCATATCCTCGAACCCGGCGACATTCTCTATGTCCCGCCCTGCTTCGCCCATGACGGCGTGGCGGTGGGCGGCGACTGCATGACCTATTCCATCGGCTTCCGCGCGCCGTCCCGCGCCGAACTGGTCGAAAACTGGTGCCGCCATCAGGCCGACGCCATGGCGGACGAGGATCGCTATGCCGATCCCGACCTCATCCGCCAGTCCAATGCCGGCGAGATCGCGGCGTCGGCCATCGACCGGATGCATGCCATGGCGATGGAGGCCCTGTCCGACCGCAACGCCTTCGCCCGCTGGTTCGGCCTGCACAACAGCCTGCCCAAATATGCGGACATGGACTGGCGGCCGGATGAACCGGCGGACCAGCGGACGGTGCGCGCCATGCTGGCCCAGGGCGTTCCGCTCGGCCGCAATCCGGCCAGCCGCTTTGCCTTCATCCGGCCGGGCGAACCGGAACTGCTGCTGTTCGTGGACGGCCATGGCTTCGATTGCGACGGCGCCGCCGCCCTGCTGGCCGAAGCGCTCTGCCGGGAACCGATGACGGTCGTGGACGCGAAACTCGCCGCTTTTCCCGCCGTGGTCGCGCTGGTGGCCGCGTTGATCGACCAGGGCAGCCTGGCGTTCGACGCGGACTGATCCGTCATGGCGCTCATCCTGTTCAACAAGCCTTATGGCGTGCTCTGCCAGTTCAGCGATGAACGGACGGGGCCGCCCCGCCCGACCCTGGCCGCCTATATCGACCGTCCCGGCTTCTATCCGGCGGGCCGGCTCGACCTCGACAGCGAGGGATTGCTGCTGCTGACCGACGATGGCCGCCTGCAGGCGCGGATAGCCGACCCCCGCTTCAAGATGCCCAAGACCTATCTTGTCCAGGTGGAGGGCGATCCGGACGAGGCCGCGCTGGCGGCGCTGCGGCAAGGCGTGCGGCTGAAGGACGGTCCGACCCTGCCCGCGCAGGTCGAACGCATCGAGGCGCCCGCGCTCTGGCCCCGCGACCCGCCGGTCCGGTTCCGCAAGAGCGTGCCGGACCGCTGGCTGCGGCTGACGATCCGCGAAGGACGCAACCGGCAGGTCAGGCGCATGACGGCCGCCATCGGCCATCCGACCCTGCGGCTGGTGCGCTGGCGGATCGGCGACTGGACGCTGGACGGCATCCCCCAGGGGCAATGGCGCGACGCATGAAGATATGGCGCGCAGGACTGGCCGGGGCGCGCCTTGATCTGGGTGATTCCTTTTGCGGTTGCCCGGAACGGGCGCGGTCCGCATAGCGATGGCATGGACGCGAACACGACGACTCTGATCATGGCCATTCTCAGCCGGGCGCCGCAATGGATCAGGCACGACCTGCTGTCGAAGGATGCGGGCGTCAAGCAACGGGCGGAGGAAACGCTGGCCGCCATGATCGCCAATGCCCTCGCCACGGGAACCGACGAGTCCACGGCGAGTTAGGGACCGAGTTCCTTCAGGCAAGGCTCCAGCAATGACATGCCGCTCCTTTTTCGGCGCCCTCATGCCGGCGGCGGCCCTATGGGCGGCCGCCGCGACCCCGGCGCCAGCCGGCGCGCAGGGACCGGCCACCGACATGGAGGTGCGGTGCGCCGCCGGACGGCGCTTTTTTCTCCGCGCCGATGCAGACCGCGCCACGATCGTCTGGAAGGACGGACAACTCACGCTGGAACGCGGGGCATTGCCATTGGGCCTATATTATCGCAGCCCCAGGGCGGCGCTCATCATCGATGGCGATTATGTTTCTTTCGTGCCCAGGGGCGACCGGAACTGGCGCGACTGCCGCCTCCTGCCCCGGACCGATGCCGTGGAGCGCAACTGATCATCCCGGCGGGGCAATCCGCCGTTTACAATCCGCATTCCTTTGCGCAAATAGCGCTAACATCCTCCTGAAACGGGTTCGCTGACATGGCCGACGAAGACAAGAACGACATCACCGCCCTCACCGTCCAGTTGCTCAGCGCCTATGTTTCCAGGAACAGCGTGCCGAGCGACAGCCTGGCCGACCTGATCAGGACGACCCGCGCGGCGCTGACGGAAAATGCCGCCGCGGCTGTTGCGGAACCCGCCGCCGAAACCTTCACGCCGGCGGTTTCGGTGCGCAGGAGCCTCGCCTCGCCCGATCGCATCCTCAGCCTGATCGACGGCAGGCCCTACAAGACCCTGAAGCGCCATCTGGCCGCTCACGGCCTGACGCCGGAACAATATCGGGAACGCTACAAGCTGCCCAGCAGCTATCCGCTGGTGGCGCAAAGCTATTCGGAGGCGCGCCGCGCCGTGGCGGAAAAGGCGGGACTGGGCAAGAAGCCGGTCGCCGCCGCAAGCCCGACCGCCGCGCCGCCGGCCAAGGCGGCGGCGCCCAAGGCACCCGCAAAGGCCGCTCCCGCCTCCCGTTCCGATGCCCCGGCAAAGGCCGACGCGCCGGCAAAGGCCGCGGCTCCTAAGAAGGACAAGGCAAAGGACGCGCCCGCCCCCATCATATCGAACCGCGGCAATCGCGCCGCGACGTCGGCCTCCGTCAAAAAGGCGCCCGCGCAGGAAAAGGCCCCGGTGAAGAAGGCCGCGCCCAAGGCCAATGGAACCGCCAGGCCCAAATCGCCCAAGGCGGCATTGCAGGCGGCCGGTTCGCATCTGGGCGGCGGGGAAAAGGCCCCCGAAGCCGCGACCGCCAAATCCTGATCATGGGCGGGAAGCGAGCGACCGCGGCCCCGCTTCCCATCCCGGCGGTCCCGGCGCCGGATTCGATCAGGCGCGAGTGAAGCGCCAGCGGTCCGGCTCGCTCTCCCCGGCGTCGAAGCGATAACCGTCGCTGTCGAAACCGCGCATCGCCTCGACATCGGTTATGTGATGTTCGCACATCCATCGGGCCATCATGCCGCGCGCCCGCTTGGCGTTGAAGCTGACGAAACGCGGTCCGTCGGGGCCGGGTTCGCGAAAATCGACGTCGATGACGCGGATGCCCGCCAGCTTGCCTTCCACCGCCGCGAAATATTCCTGGCTGGCAAGGTTGAGGATCACGCCCGACCCTTCCTGCGCGACCTGCCCGCGCAACAGGGCGGCGATGCGATCGCCCCACCAGTCGGTCAGCTTGCTGTGGCGCGGCGCCCAGCGCGTTCCCATCTCCAGCCGATAGGGCCGGATCGCATCCAGCGGCCGCAACAGGCCATAAAGGCCCGACAGCATCCGGACATGGTCCTGGGCGAAGGCGACGCCCGCTTCGTCCAGCGTCTGCGCTTCGAAACCGGCATAGACGTCGCCGGCGAAGGCGAACAGGGCCTGCCGATCCGGCAGGTGGGGAAAATCGCGAAAGCGGTCCGCATTGAGCTTCGCCAGGCGCGGCGAGATATGCATCAGCTCCGACAGCCGCTTCTGCGACAGGTTCGCCGCCGATCTCGCCAGGCTATGCGCCTCTTCGAGGAAATGCGGCTCCGTGACCGGAAGGGGCGGCGGCGCGCTTTCGAAATCAAGCGTCTTGGCGGGGGATAGCAGCACGATCATCGCAGCCTCCGTAGCGGCCGCCCGCCCCTGCGTCAAAAGCCTGCGCCATCATGTCCCGTGCGCCGCCGCAGCCGGGAAGTGGCCTAGGCTCTGTCTGCATTCATGGGATTCCCATTTTATGAGAGTTCTGATTCAAGGTCGTTGAAGGAGACGATCTTTGAGCAGACGGGTGCTGACGGATGAGCAATGGAACCGGATCGAGGGGTATCTTCCGGGTCGTGCCGGGACGCCTGGACGGAGCGGCGTTGATAATCGACTGTTTGTCGATGCGATCCTGTGGATGGCGGGGAACGCGGCGCATTGGCGCGATCTACCGGATATATTCGGCAAATGGACGGCGGTTCATGCGCGCTTCCGCCGGTGGTCACGCAACGGGGTATGGGAGGGGCTTTTCCATGCCATGGCCGACACGCCGGACTTCGAATATGTGATGATCGACAGCACGATCTCGAAGGTCCACGCCGATGCAAGCGGCGCAAAAGGGGGGCTGAAAGTGCCGCCATCGGTCGTTCGCGCGGCGGCCTGACGACCAAGTTGCACGCCGCCGTCGATGCGATCGGTCTGCCGCTTCGGATATGTCCGACACCAGGGCAATATGGCGATTGCCCGCAGGCCCAGACGCTTCTGTCCGGGCTGGAAGGCGTCGGCCACGTCATCGCCGATGCTGCCTACGATGCCGATCCGCTACGCGCCTTCATTGCCGATGACCTTGGCGCAATCGCGCAGATCAAGGCCAATCCCAGCCGCGCTATCGCCCCTGCCATCGACTGGAGGCTCTACAAGGAGCGCCATCAGGTCGAATGCTTCTTCAACAAACTCAAGCGCTTCCGAAGGATCGCCCTGCGCTGCGAGAAAACCCTCTCTGCCTTCATGGGCTTCGTCCATCTCGCATGCGCCATGATATGGATACGGTGAATGCAGACAGAGCCTAGGGTGTGTGGGGATTCAGCCCATGGCGGGCTGCAAATAGCGGCTTTCTCCGCTTCCGGTGCTCACGTACTGAAGTACGCTGCGCGCCAGTTCTCGAAATCCACTATTTTCGCCTCGCCCTGAACTGAATCCCCACACACCCTAGACAGCCTCGTCAGGGCTGAAGTCGATACCGCCCAATAAAATCCATCTTCTTCTGCGGAACCGAAACGACTTCGCTACACGATTCCGGCGGGGCGCGCCGCCCAGGCGACGATTCTCGCCGGATCGGATCTAATAGCTGGCCGCTATTATCCATTCATTATTCGCCAATGCATTGAAATCCTTGCCTGGAATTCACCTGGATCAAGATTTCGAAGGCTTTTCCACCGCTTTCCATCCGCATCCCTGCATCGACCGACCTATCCTCTGGTCGCCCGCATATTGTTCCGTATTGGGAATGACGAAAAGGGTTCGCATGCACATATCACAGGACACAATCTTTTCGAATCAATCGCCTAGCGAAACAAATTCCATCTTATCCTGATCTACATCAACATTCAGATTTTTGTCGCATTGACCTGTCTTTCTATTAAGAAAGATATAGTAAATTAGCTGTAATCAACAATATACCATTCGTTCACGCATATGGGGGGCCAATGCGCCGCGACGCTCGCAAATTGCTGGAGAAGCTGAACCGCAGGGATTTCGCCTATCGCGAATTCGAGGACAGGTTTTCGGAAACGGAATTATGGCCCATTTTCGCGGCTGTTCTGGGCGACCAGAAAGTGGTGGGCGACGACGCGGCGCGGCTTCCCGTCCCGCAGGTGCGGCAGCAGGACGAACGGCCCGCCCCCAGGGCGCCGCAACCCCCGGCCGCGCCCGGCCAGATCTTCGCCCGATATGACGCGCAACCGCGCCGGGCCGCGCCGAAGGCCAATGTCGACCTCAAGGAATTCTTCAACCGCTTCTCGGAGCTGGATTGATGGCGGTCGTCCTGGTTCAATCGCCCAAGGGGGGCACCGGCGCGACGTTTCTGGCGGCCCAGCTTGCCCTGCACCTGGCGGGCAAGGGCTATGAGGTCAACGCGCTCGACTGCACCTTCCAGGATTCGCTGAAGATGCATTTCGGCTTCATGCCGGCGCAGGCCGTGCCGGAATGGGGCGCGGCCGGCGGGGAGCCGCTGGTGGCCTTCGGCGTCAGCGTCATGCAGGGCCATGGCCAGAGCCGCTCCGCCGCCTTCGCGGCGCGGGCCGACCGGGAATATGAGCGGATGTTCGACCCCGGCCATATCTGGGTCGTCGACGTCGCGTCGGAGGACCGGCGGCTGCTGGAGCTGCTGATGCCGCGCTGCGCGCTGCACATCTGCCCGCTGCTGCCCACCGCCGCCTCGCTCGCCACGCTCAACCGCCTCAGCGAGACAGCCCCGGCGATGAAGCTCGACCGCACCGTCTTCGTCCTCAACCAGCTCGACGACCGGCAGAAGCTGTCCCGCCACAGCCACAGCTTCGTCCGCGACCTGTTCGGGGACCAGTTGCTGGCCACCATCCGCCGCGACGAGGCGGTCAACGAAGCGCTCGCCCGGTTCGAACTCATCGGCAAATATGCGCCGACCAGCGCCGCGTTGCAGGATCTGCGCCTGTTCGCCGACGCCGTGGAGGAGCGCATCGGGCTGCGACCCGCCCCGGAAGACGCGAGCATACAGGTCACGGGGGACGCCTGATGTCCCTTCCTTCCCGTTTCGCGCCGCAGGCCCTGCTCAGGCTTGCGGCAGGGCTCCTGGTGGCGGCCGTCGTCATCGTCGTCGTCACGGTGCCGCTCGACCTGGAATCGCAATGGATCTTCGCGCTGACCACCATGGCGGGCGTGATCCTGTTCAACCGTTCGCCCGGCAAGCGGTCGACCATCGCCATCGGCCTGCTGTCGCTGCTGGTGTCCACGCGCTACCTGTTCTGGCGCACGACCCACACGCTGGACTTCGACAGCCTGCCCGCGGCGCTGCTGGGCACGGGCCTCTATCTGGCGGAACTCTACGCCTGGGTCATCCTGGTCCTGGGCCTGTTGCAGACCAGCTGGCCGCTGGACCGCCCGGTGGTGGAGATCGAGGGCGAACCGGACCAGTGGCCGGTCATCGACGTCTATATCCCGACCTATAATGAAAGCCTGGCGATCGTCCAGAACACGGTCTTCGCGGCGATGGACATGGATTATCCGCGCGACCGCTTCCACGTCTATATCCTGGACGACGGCCGCCGCCCCGAATTCCGGGCCTTTGCGCGGCAGGCCGGCTGCGGCTACCTGACGCGGGCCGACAATCTGCACGCCAAGGCGGGCAATCTGAACGCCGCGATGAAGAAGACCGACGGGGAACTGATCGCGATCTTCGACTGCGACCACGTTCCCACCCGCGCCTTCCTGCAGATGACGGTCGGCTGGTTCCAGAAGGACGCGCGGCTGGCGCTGATGCAGACGCCGCACCATTTCTATTCGCCCGACCCGGTGCAGCGCAACCTGGGCAATGTGAAGGAACTGCCGGGCGAAGGCGACCTGTTCTACGGCGCGGTGCAAAAGGGCAACGACCTATGGAACGCGACCTTCTTCTGCGGGTCGTGCGCGGTCATCCGCCGATCCGCGCTGGAGCAAACCAACGGCTTTGCCGGCGAGACGGTGACGGAGGACGCGCATACCGCGCTGAAACTGCAGCGCATGGGCTGGAACACCGCCTATATCGGCATCCGCCTGTCGGCGGGCCTCGCAACCGAGCGGCTGGTGCTGCATGTCGGCCAGCGCATCCGCTGGGCGCGCGGCATGACGCAGATCATGCGGATCGACAATCCGCTGTTCGGGCCGGGCCTGAACTGGCACCAGCGGCTTTGCTACCTGAACGCGATGCTGCATTTCCAGTTTCCGCTGCCGCGCATCGTGTTCCTGACGTCGCCGCTCGCCTATCTGATCGGCGGACAGAACATCATCCATGCGTCGGCCGCGCTGATCTTCGCCTATGCGCTGCCGCACCTGTTCATCTCCACCATGTCGAGCGAGCGCATCCAGGGCGGCGACCGGCGGCCCTTCTGGGGCGAGATCTACGAAACGCTGCTCGCCTTCCATCTGGTGAAGCCGACGCTGTTCACGCTGCTGAACCCGCGCAAGGGCAAGTTCAACGTGACCGACAAGGGCGGCCTGCTGGACCAGACCTATTTCGACGGCACCACGGTGCGGCCGCATGTCATCACCGCGCTGCTGCTGGTGTTCGGCGTCGTCTTCGGCTTCATGAAGCTGAACTTCCCCCTGCTGTTCGACGCGCAGTGGGACACGGTGCTGCTGAACACCGCATGGGCCAGCTTCAGCCTGCTGATCCTGATCGCCGCGATTTCGGTCGCGCGGGAACAGCGGCAGGTGCGCGAGAATATCCGCATCACCGCGCAAATGCCGGTCACGCTCTATTTCGACGACGGCTATGTCGTCGACGGGACGACCGTGGACATTTCATTGGGCGGGCTGGCGGCGGAGCTGCCGGACGGTTTCGCGCTCCAGGGGCGCAAAGTCACGGACATCTCGCTGCCGATGGGCGACGAGACGCTGACCATTCCGGTCGACACGGTCCGGCTGGACAATGGCCGGGCGAAGCTGCGCTTCCAGCCGCTCGACATGGTGCGCGCCCGTCATCTGGTGCGCGCCGTTATGGGCCGCGCCGACGCGTGGCAATCGGACAAGCCGCTGGCGCCGGTCGCCGGCCTCAAATCCATCAGGGATATTTTCAGCGTGGGCATCGACACGATCATCGACATATGGCGCCTGCCGCGCCGCCGGAAGAAGGCGATGCGCGCCATGGCCGCCGCCGCGGCCGCCGGGG
>NZ_ATDO01000020.1:0-2395 GCF_000445085.1 Sphingobium sp. HDIP04
GCCCCGTGGCGGCCGCGCCGGTCCCGGCTTCGACGGGCAGGCCGCAGCGGCTGCCGCTCAAGGACCTGCAGGTCAGGAATCCCATCCGCCTCGCCGGCACGCGCGGCGAATATGGCATTCCCTTCGGCCTCCGCAGCAACCAGGTCGTGACCGCCGCCTCGCTGACCCTGGCCTTCAACTTCTCGCCCTCGCTGCTGGGCGACCTCAGCCAGATCGTCGTCCTGCTGAACGGAGAAGTGGTCAACGCCCTGCCGCTTCGGCCTTCGGACGGCACGACGCAGACGGTGAGCGTGCCGATCAACCCGGCGCTGTTCCTGCCGGGCGACAATTCGCTGAACCTGCGCTTCATCGGCCATTACACCCGCGACTGCGAAGACCCCTTCCACAGCTCGCTCTGGGCCAATGTCAGCAACACGCGGTCGGTGCTGAACATCACCACCCAGTCGCTGCCGCTGAAGCCTGACCTGGCGCGCCTGCCCGCGCCCTTTTTCGACCGCAACGACAATGTGGCGCTGAAACTGCCCTTCGTCTTCGCGGGCAAGCCCACCAATGGCGAGCTGGAGGCGGCCGCCAGCACCGCATCCTGGTTCGGCGGCATGGCCAGCTATCGCGGCTATTCCTTCAAGCCCAGCTTCGGCCAGATCCCCGCCGGCAACGCCGTGCTGTTCGTGACGCCGGGCCGCCGCATCCCCGGCATCGATCTGCCCGCCGGCCCCGCCGCCACGGTCATCGCCAATCCCGTGGACAGCGAGGGCCAGTTGCTGGTCGTCAGCGGCAGCGACGAGAAGCAGTTGAAGCAGGCCGCCGCGGCGCTCGCCATCGGACGGGGCATGCTGGGCGGGGCGAGCGCGTCGCTGGACGGCGTGCGCCTGCCCTCCTTCCCCCGCTATTCCGCGCCGCGCTGGCTGCGGACCGACCGGCCGGTGCGCCTGGGCGAGATCGTGCCGCGCTACGCCCTTCAGGGCATCGGCCTGCCGCCCGGCCCGCTCAGCGCCGGTTTCCATGTCGCGCCCGACCTGTTCTTCTGGCCGCGCCAGGGCGCCAAGCTCGACCTGCGCTACCGCTATCCCTCCGCCCCCTGGCTCGACAAGTCCCGCTCGCGCCTCGACCTGTCGATGAACGGCCAATATCTGACCACCCTGCCCCTGACCGGCGAGCATTGGTGGGACAAATGGTTCGGCGGCGGACGGCCCGCGGCATATACGTCCCGCGCCGACGTCGTGCTGCCGCGCTACGACCTGTTCGGCCAGAACTCGCTGGTGTTCGACTATAATCTGCTGGTCCAGTCCAAGCAGCGCTGCGAGGGGATGCTGCCCGACAATGTGCGGGTGAGCATCCTGCCGGAAAGCTCGATCGACCTCAGCCACGCCTATCACGCGCTGCACATGCCCGACCTGGCGAGCTTCGCGGGCGGCGGCTATCCCTTCACCGTGCGCCCCGACATGGCGGAGACGGTCGTCCTGCTGCCCGGCGACCCGACGCCCGCCGTGGTCGAGGCGTTCCTGAACGTCATGGGCCGCTTCGGGGACGCCACCGGCGCGCCCGCGATCCGGGCCAGCGTCACCCGGTCGGTCGACGCCGCGCGGATGGCGGGCAAGGACATATTGGTCATCGGCCCCATACAGATCGCCCAGTCGGAATCGCTCTTTTCCGGCGCGCCCGTCTTCTACCAGGACGGCCGGCTGCGCGTCACCGAACGCACGCCGGTGGAGCGCGCCTTCGACCTCTTCTCCCCCTATGAGCGCAGCGACAGCGCCACCGTCGACGGCTTCTTCTCCGGGTCCGACAGTTTCAGCGGCATCGTCGGCTTCCAGTCGCCCTTCGACGCGGAGCGCAGCGTCGTCGCGCTGCTGGCCAGCGATCCCGAAGCGCTGCCCACGCTGGTCAACGGCCTCAACGACACCCGGATCAACGCGCAGGTCCAGGGCGACCTTTCGGTGGTGGACGGCGAAGGCATGGCGAGCTTTGCGGTGGGCGACGGCTATTGGGTCGGATCGCTGCCGGTCTGGATGAAGATCGCCTATTGGATGAGCCAGCGGCCGTTCCTGATCGCGCTCGGCGGCCTGCTGGTCGCCTTCCTCATCTCCGCCCCGGTCTATCTGCTGTTCAAGCGGCAGGAAACCCAGCGCCTCGAAGCGGTGAAATGAACATGAAGAAGACGATCTCCCTCCTCGGCCTGCCCCTGCTGGCCATCGCGACGATGCCCCTGGCGCAGGCGGAGGTGCAGGGCGTCGCCCCGCTGCTCAAGCAGGCGCGCTACTGGCAGTCCAAGGGACGCGGCGACCTGGCGCGGCAGGCCTATAACCGGGTGCTGGCCATAGACCCTTCCAATGCGGAGGCGCGGCGCGGCCTTGCCGGCAATGCGCCCCAGGCCAGGCCCGCCCCCCAGGCCAGG
>NZ_ATDO01000021.1:0-6324 GCF_000445085.1 Sphingobium sp. HDIP04
CCCCGCCAATGACGCGGGCGCCTATGACGCGGCGGTGCGCGTGCTGGCGCAGACCGGGCAGGATGGCCTGGCCATGAGCGCCGTGCAGAAGGCCTCGGCGCTGGCCGGCCCCTCGCTCCAGGGCCAACGCAGCCTCGGCAATCTGAAGGCGACGCTGGCCGCCGCGCAGGCGGACCGGATGCGGCAGGCGGGCCAGTTCGCCCCCGCCTTCGACCTGTTGCAGGCGGCATGGAACGATGCGCCGGGCAATGAGGAAATCCTTTCGGCCCTGGCGCGGCTGTACCAGTCGGGCGGCCTCAACGCGCAGGCGGCGCAGACCTTCCGCATGCTGCTGGCGCAGAAGCCGGCGGATCGCGACGCCATGGTGGGCCTGATCGACACGGCCAGCGCGTCGGGCGATACGGACACGGCGCGCGCCGTCGCCCAGCAGGCGATCCAGACGCACCCGGCCGATTACCGCGTCTATATGGCGGCGGCCCGCATGGCCCAGACCCGCGGCAGCGACGGCGACGCGGCGCGTTACCTCAAGACCGCCAGGGCGCTCTACATGCGCGAAACCGGCATGGCGCCGGGAGCGGTCATGGCGAACGGCAACCCGTTCGCGGCGGCGCCCCAATCGGCCAATCCCTTCCGCGCCATGGCCGCGCCGCAGCCTGTCAATCCCTTCGCGCTGGGCAGCAATCCAGCGGCCCTGCCGGCGCCCTACGCGCCGCCCATGGGCTTCGCCCCGCAGCAGCCAGCGGGATCAGCCTATGCCCCGCCCACCCCGGCTGCCATGCCCGCCTACCCGCCCGCGCCGGGCTATGCCACCGCCGGTCTTCCCGGCATGGCGGCTCCTGCGCCCTATTATGGCGATCCGGCCGTCGGCATGGCGAACCTCCCCGCCGATCCGGTGCTGGCGGAGATCGACCGGCAATTGCAGCAATCCGCCGAGGAAAGCGGCCCCCGCGTGGACGTCGACACCGGCTACCGCTCCCGCTCCGGCGAAACGGGCCTCAGCAAATTGCGCGAAATGACCGGCGGCGCCTCCCTCTCCGCTCCTGTCGCGGGCGGCCGGGCAGGCATCAAGGCGACGGCGGTCGTGCTGGATTCCGGCCGCCCGACCGGATCGGGGCTCGCCCGCTTCGGCACCAACGCCACGCCCGAAGCGCAGGGGATCGTGGACGAGCAGCCGTCCCAGCTCGCCGATGCCGAAACCCAGCACCAGTCCGGCGTCGCCGTCACCGCCAGCTATGTCAGCAAGCTGCTGAAGCTGGAGGCGGGCGTCACGCCGCTGGGCTTCCCCAAGGAGCATGTCACCGGCAGGATCGAACTGACGCCCCGCCTGTCGACCAACGCCACCGCCCGCATCTGGGCCGACCGGAAGCCGGTGACCGACAGCATCATCGCCTATGCGGGCACCGACGATCCGCGCAGCGGCGCCTTCTGGGGCGCGGTGATGAAAAGCGGCGGCGGCCTGTCCCTGTCCTATGACCGCAACGGCAACGGCGTCTATGCCGACGGTTCCTTCTATCATTATGACGGCACGGCGGTGCGCGACAATGACAGCGTGGAAATCAATGCCGGCGGCTATTTGCGGGCGTGGCAGAATGCGCGTTCCGGCGTTTCGGTCGGCTTCAACGTCAATTACCAGAATTACGACAACAACCAGAACTATTTTACCTATGGCCATGGCGGCTATTTCAGCCCGCAGAGCTTCCTCAGCGTCAATTTCCCGATCCGCTACTGGACGAATGACGGCCCGATGAGCATCCAGGCCAGCGTCGCGCCCGGCTATCAAAGCTATGATCAGCAGGGCGAGCCGGTCTATCCGACGGAGCCGGGCGCGCAGGGCGTGCTGGATTTCCTCAAGAGCCAGAACAGCGACGTGCGTTCCAGCTATGACAGCATCAGCAAGACCGGCTTCGGCCTGTCGGCGAGCGGCGCGATTTCCTATCGGGTCAGCCCGAATACGCGGCTGGGCGGGGAACTGAATATCAACACTTTCGGTGAATATAAGGAGTTCAAGACGCTGATCGGACTCAAGCAGAATATCGGAGGCAATTGATGTTGTTCGTAAAGGATTTCCCGGTGGCGGGCGATCAGGACATCGCCATGCTCGCATCCGGCGCGGAGGCCGCGCAGCGCTTCGTCAGCCTGATCCTGGCCGAAATCGCCTCCGCCGCCACGGCGGAACAGATGCAGGGCTTTTTCCGGGCGGTCGGCGCGCGGCTTGCCAAAAGCCATCCGATCGTCAATGCCAAGGATATGGACAGGCTGACCCAGCACGGCAACATGGTCTGGCACAGGCTGCATTGGGGCAGCGTCCGATTCGAACTGGACGATGAAGGCATCGACATCTTCCATGACGGCCTGCCCGAAAGGCTGGAGGGCGATGCCGACGGCATATGGGCCGGGGTCGCGCCCTTCATCCTTGAGGGCGCCTATGACGCCTGGTTCCGGCAGATGGGCAGCGGCGAACGGCTCAGCACCCGGATTTCGCGCAGCCAGGGCGGGCATGTCGAACTGCGTCATGGGATTTGAACGGCGGGCGATCCTGACCGCCCTCGCCTTTGCTCTCACGACCGGCTGCGCCCGCGCCAGACCATCGGACGGCCTGATGCTCGATCCCACGCTCTGGCAGGGCTACAAGACCCGCTTCCTGACGCCGGAGGGCAGGATCGTCGACAATGGCAATGGCGGCGTCAGCCATAGCGAGGGCCAGGGATATGGCATGGCGCTGGCGCAGGCGGCGGGCGACGCCGCGGCCTTCGAGGGCATGGCGCGCTGGACCGCCCAGACCCTGTTGCGCAAGGACGTGGCGCTGCATAGCTGGCGCTACACGCCCGGCCGCGCCGATCCGGTGGCCGATCCCAATAATGCGACCGACGGCGACCTGCTGATCGCCTGGGCGCTGCTGATGGCGGGCCGCCGCTGGGGCAAGCCGGACTATCTCCAGCAATCGGCGGCGATCCGGGGCGCTGTCGCGCAGAAGCTGATCGTGCAGCGCCACGGCTTCACCCTGCTGCTGCCGGGCCTCGTCGGCTTCGCCAAGGCGGACCGGGTGATCGTCAACCCATCCTATTATGTCTGGCCGGCGATAGACGCCTTCGCCCGGCTGGAACCGCGCATCTGGGGTCCGCTGGCAGCCGACGGGATGAATATCCTGAAGGCGGCGCGCTTCGGCCCATCGGGCCTGCCCGCCGACTGGCTCGACATCAAGGGCAAGGGCGTGGTCGAACCGGCGGAGGGACGCGATCCCGTCTTCGGCTTCGAGGGCATCCGCGTCCCGCTCTACTGCCTGATGAGCGGACGGCGCGGCGCATGCGACGCGATCGCCCGTTATTGGCTCGCCCTCGTCCGCGCCGGCAAGCCGCTGCCCGCCTGGGTGAATGTGGTCACGGGCGAAACCGCGCCCTATGCGCTTTCCGCCGGCGCCACCGCCATCGCCGGACGCCTGCTGAACCGCAACCTGCCGGCTGGCGGCGTCGATCAGGACTATTATGCCGCAACGCTGGGACTGATGAACCAGATGCGGATTTGACCGGCTTTCCAGGTGGTTTCCCGTCATTCCTCCTTTCGTCACCCCGGGCTTGACCCGGGGTCCCGCTTTTCTTGTAAACAGCGCCCAGCCCAAGGCAGCGGAACCCCGGATCAAGCCTGTCCTGAGCTTGTCGAAGGGTCCGGGGTGACGGAAACTGATGACCGCTCATGGCCATTCCCCGCCAAGAATCCTAAAGAAGCCCGATGATCACATCCCCCGACCTCGCCATCCGCATGCGCCGCGCCGATTTCAACCGCGCCCTTGCGGAGGCGGACCTGAACGCCATCGGTCCCCTGCTCGCGCCCCAGGCCGTGCTCGTCACCGGATCGGACAGCGCGGTCATCTCCGGCCGCAAGGCGCAGCTCCAGGCCTGGAAGCGGGAATTCGCGGCGGCGCGGCGGACCGTCTACACCCGCACGCCGGAAAATATCGTCGCCTCGTCGGTCGAACCCATCGCGATGGAACATGGCCGGTGGCAGGGGGTGACCGCCGGTTCGGACTACCCGCCGGCATCGGGAAGCTACAGCGCCAAATGGCGGCAGGTGGGCGCGGATTGGGTCATCGAAGCGGAAATATACCTGACGCTCGCCTGACCGGAAACGCTTGAACCGCCGCCCGCCAGCGCCCAATTAAAGGCTGTTCCTCATCCCGCAGAGGCCAGCCAGCCGCGAGTAGCCATGACCGCCGACAATCCCCTCCTTGCCGATAGCGACCTGCCCGATTTCGCCGCCATCCGGCCCGCCCATGTCGTCCCCGCCATGGAGACGGCGATCGAGGCCCACCGCGCCGCCATCGAAGGGATCGCCGCCGGCGGGAAGGACGATTTCGACGCGGTCATCCTCGCCGCCGAGCGGGCCGATTTCCTGCTGTCGCGGGTCTGGTCGCCGGTCGGGCATCTCGCCTCCGTCGCCGACACGCCCGAATTGCGGGAGGCGCATGCCGCCGCCCAGGCGCTGATGACCGCCTATCTGATGGAGGCGGGGCAGAACCGCGCCCATCACGACGCCGTCGCCCGGCTGGCCGCCCGCCCCGATTTCGCCAGCCTGCCGCCCGCCGCCCGGCGCGCCGTCGATCTCGCCCTGCGCGGCTTCCGCCTGGCGGGCGTCGCGCTGGAGGGGGAGGCGCGGCAACGCTTCCTCGACATCGGGGTGGAGTTGAGCGACCTCAGCACCAAATTCGGCAATGCGGTGCTCGACGCGACCGAAGCCTGGAGCGAGCATGTCACCGACGAAGCGGCGCTGGAAGGAGTGCCGGACAGCGACAGGGCGATCCTGGCCGCCTATGCGCGGGAAAAGGGGCTGCCGGGCTGGCTGATCACCCTGCGCCAGCCCAGCGTGCTGGCGATCCTCTATCACGCCAGGGATCGGGCGCTGCGGGAGCGGGTCTATCGCGCCTACAACACCCGCGCCTCCGACCAGGCGGACGACAAGAGCCACGACAACAGCGAGAGGATCGACGCGATCATGGCGCTGCGCCATGAGGCCGCGCAGATTTTGGGCTTTGCCGATTCCGCCGCCCATTCGCTGGAAACCAAGATGGCGGCCGACGCCGACGAGGCGCTGGCATTCCTCGCCGACCTCGCCCGGCGTGCGCGGCCGGTGGGGGAGCGCGAACTGGCCGAAGCCCGCGCCTTCGCCGCCGAGCATCTGGGGCTGGACGATGTGCGGCCCTGGGATCTTTCCTATGTCGCCGAAGCGATGCGCCGCACGCTGCACGGCGTCGATCAGGAGGCGCTGAAGGCCTATTTCCCCCTGCCCCGCGTGCTTGCCGGGACGCAGGCGTTGATAGAGCGCCTGTTCAACCTTCGCCTCGTCGCCCGGCAGGGCGTGTCGACCTGGCATCCCGACGTGCTGTTCTACGACCTGCTGGACGCGGACGGCGCCGTGGTGGCGGGCGTCTATCTGGACCTGTTCGCGCGGGCGGGCAAGCGGGGCGGGGCGTGGATGGACGTCTGCCGCTCGCGCTTCCGCGATGCCGACCGGCTGCATCTGCCCATCGCCTATCTCACCACCAATTTCGCGCCGCCCGCCGGCGACCGGCCCTCGCTGGTGACGCATAATGACGTGGTGACGCTGTTCCACGAATTCGGCCATGTGCTGCATCACCTGCTGACCGAGGTGGACCTGCCCTCAATCGGCGGCATCAGCGGCGTGGAGTGGGACGCGGTGGAACTGCCCAGCCAGTTCATGGAGAATTTCGCCTGGGACGGGGACACGCTGATCGGCCTGTCCGGCCATGTCGACAGCGGCGAGCCGCTGCCGCGGGCGATGTTCGACCGGCTGCTGGCGGCGCGGCAGTTCCAGGCGGGCCTGGCCATTTTGCGCCAGATCGAGTTCGCGACCTTCGACCTGCTGCTCCACCGCGACTACGACCCGGCGCGGGGCGCGCGGGTGAACGCCACGCTGGACCAGGTGCGCAAGGCGGTGGCCGTGGTCCATCCGCCGGAATGGAACCGCTTTGCCCATGCGTTCAGCCATATCTTCGCGGGCGGCTATGCGGCGGGCTATTATTCCTATCTCTGGGCTGAACTGCTGTCGGCCGACGCCTTCGAGATTTTCGCGCATGCCGACATTCCGGGCGGGGGCGCGACCGCCTTCCGGCGCGAGATCCTCGCGGCGGGGGCCAGCCGCCCCGCCGCAGAGAATTTCCGCGCCTTCGCCGGGCGCGCGCCGGAGGTCGACGCGCTGCTGCGCATGCGGGGGTTGGCGGCCTGAGTGACGGGCGGGTCGAGAGCGGACCTATCCTGTTCCTCCCCATCGGGAGATGGGGAGGGGGACCGCGCGAAGCGTGGTGGAGGGGAA
>NZ_ATDO01000022.1:0-23908 GCF_000445085.1 Sphingobium sp. HDIP04
CGTCGGTGCGCGGATCGGGATCGCGCAGGGCGATCACCACCCGCCGCACCCCGGCGCGGGCCATCAGGTCGGCGCAACGCGGGCCGCGCGGGGAAAGGTGGAAGCATGGCTCCAGCGTCACATAGGCGGTGGCGCCGCGGGCGCGGTCCAGCGCCTCGTCCAGCGCCTGCGCCTCCGCATGGGGGCGGCCGCCCCTCTGCGTCCAGCCGCGCCCGACGACATGGCCGTCCTTCACGATCAGGCAGCCGACATTGGGGTTGGGCGTGGAAAGGCCGCGTCCGCGTTGCGAGAGGGCGATGGCGGCGGCCATGTAACGCCGGTCCTGCGCGGGATCGGCGGGGGCCAATATGGGTTCAGATCGGACGGTTTTGGACGGGGGGCTCAGGGCTGGACCGCTCCGCTCTGGGTGGGGGCGGGGGCGGATTTTTCCGTGGCTTCGGCCTTGGCCAGGCGCTGGTCGAGTTGCGCGTTGATCTGCTTCAGCGCTTCCTTGCGGCGGGCGGTGTTGCGCGCCTCGTCCTTCTTCCAGTCGATGCCGAAAATATCGGCCACGCCCTGCATTTCCCTCTGCCGCTTCTGGATCGCCGCCTCGCGCTTGGCGAGGTCGATCTTCTGCTGCAGGATGATCGCCGCGTCGGTCCGGTTGGCGTCCCAGCTCTGCACATAGAAGATCTGGTTGCGCGTCGGCATGGTGTTGGTGTTCGCGTCGACGATGAAGGCCCAGATGATGACCCAGGTGAACGCGACGGACAGGCCGAGCAGCGGCCATTTATGGGGCCGGTTCTCGCGAAAATAGCTCCACAGGTCGCTCATCGCGCTCTTGGGAGACACCGGACGGGGAAAGATCGCCATGCCGCCGATATAGGGGAAGGCGGGGCCGGATGCAAAAGCGCTGTCGCCTGCCGTCATGTTCCGGCCCCTTTCCTTCGATTTCAGACGTCCGCCAGTCGGAAGTGGACGGTCAGCACCTTGGTCGAACTGACCGGCACGCCGTCCCGAGTCGCCGGACGGAAGCGCCATTTGCGCAGGGCGTGGCGCTGCGTGGCGATCCAGAAGGCCTCGTCGGCCGCCGACAGCCGCTCTATGTCGATCACGCGCCCGTCGGGACCGATGGTCACGCGGACCACGACCTTGCCCTCCATCCCCTGCCGGATCATCGCGCCGGGATAGTCGGGCTGGAACGCCGCCAGCGCGCGGGGATCGATGCTGGCCTCCGCCAGGACGGGTTCGGGAAGCGGCGGGATGATGGGCTGGACGATCGTGCCCGTGCCGGAATCTCCGGTGGGATGATCGTCGGTCTTCGCCGTGAAGCCGCCCTTGATGACCGTGTCGACGATGGGGTCGGAGACGGTGGTCGGTTGCGAACGGTCCTTGGGCGGGATTTTGCTGTCCGTTTCCGGGGCCGCTTTTTCGGGCGGCGGCGGGGGCGTTTCAGGGACGGCATAGGTCGTGAACGGAGAGCTGTGGAAGGTGTCGATCACCTCCTTGGGCATCAGAAGATAGGCGCCAATCACCAGCGCATGCACGGCCACCGCGCCGCCTATGCCGATGGGGGAACGCCTGCCGCCGCTATAACCGGAAATGGTCTCGCCGCCTGCCGCACCCGTGCTGATCCACTGCATATCTGCCCTCCTGTGGTTCGCTTCCTCTTCGAAAACTGATGTGTAACGTTACAACATATTTCTATGATATGTTGCAACATTAAATTTAGAGGCGCAGGGAGAGACGTGCTGCGGGATGTTGCTGGCCGCTTGGGTGGAAAGCTGACCCATCCTATTCCTCCCCATCGGGAGATGGGGAGGGGGACCGCGCGAAGCGTGGTGGAGGGGAAGATACGCAGGTCACGCCATTTCCCCTCCACCATGCTTCGCATGGTCCCCCTCCCCACGCTTCGCGCAGGGAGGATTAAGAGTGTCCGCCCCGGGCCAATCCCGCCTATTCTAAAGCAGCGTATCCACCGCATGGATGGCGAGCCCCACCAGCCCGCCCACCAGCGTCCCATTGACGCGGATATATTGCAGGTCGCGCCCGACCGCATGTTCCAGCCGGCTGGTGACGGTGCCCGCATCCCATCCGCGCACCGTCTCGCTGACCAGCTTGACGATGGAATCGCCATAGGCCGCGGTCGCCCCCACGGCGGCGCGGCGCGCGAAGCGGTTGATGAGGAAGCGCAGCCGGGCGTCCCGCTGCAGGGTCGCGCCAAGCTGGTGCAGCGCCTCCCCCAGCCGCCCCGCCATCGCCTTGCCGGGATCGCGCACCGCCCGCAGCAGGCCGCTACGCGCCTGCTCCCACAGGCCGTCGATCCAGCGCTGCATCGCCGGATTGTCGACGATCTCGTCGCGGATGCGCGCCACGCGGGCCTGCATCTCCAGGTCGAATTGCAGGTCGGCGGCGAGCTTCGCCAGCCCCTCCTCCGCCTTCAGGCGCAGGCTGTGGCCGGGATCCTGCGCCATGTCCGCCAGCAGCTTGCGCAGCCCGTCGATGATCGCGTTGGACAGATTCTCGTCCAGGCCGGTCCAGCGCAAAATCTTGCCGGAACGGTCGTGCACCATCTGGCGGATCAGATGGTCGTTGGCCTCCAATGTCCTGTCCGCCCACAGGATGATGCCGTCCATCACCGGCGCATGGCGGCCGTCGCGCATCGCCGCCTCCAGCGCCTGGCCGATCAGGGGGGCCAAGTTCATGGCGCGCAGCCTTTGCGCGATGGCGCCCTTCACCATGCCGCCCAGCCGTTCCTGGTCCAGCGCCTCCAATATGTCGGCGGCCAGGCGGGACGCGCCCTCCCGCAGCCGCCCGTCGCCGCCGGAGGGGCTGGCGAGGAAGCGCCCGGCCGCCGCCGCCATGTCCAGCCGCTGCATCCGCCGCGCCACCACGGCGGGGGTCAGGAAATTGTCGCGCAGGAACAGGGCGAGCGTGTCGCCGATCCGGTCCTTGTTGCGCGGGATGATCGCGGTGTGCGGGATGGGCAGGCCCAGCGGATGGCGGAACAGGGCGGTGACGGCGAACCAGTCGGCCAGCCCGCCGACCATCGCCGCCTCGGCAAAGGCCTGGATGAAGCCGATGGCGGGGTGGAGGTGAACCGTCGCCCGCGCCGCCAGGAACAGCGCCGCCATGGCGATCAGCATGCCCGTCGCCGCGATCCGCATGCGCCGCGCCGGATGGACGGGGCTGGCGGCGGGACGGAGCGGGGCGAGCATCTTCATGACCAGCCAACGGTTACGCCGCCGTTTCGTTCAGGCAAGCGCTTCTTTTCGGTGGCGGTGGGGCGGGATGGCTTTCAAAATCCTCCCTGCGCGAAGCGTGGAGGAGGGGAAATACGCAGGTCGCGCCCTTCCCCTCCACCAGCCTTCGGCCGGTCCCCCTCCCCATCTCTCGATGGGGAGGAATCGGACAGGTCCGCCTTCCTATTCCGCCGGTTGCGCGGCTCCGGCGCGGTCGTCCCCCGGCTTGTAGGTCAGCAGGCGGCGGCCCAGGCGCGGGCCGGCCCATTCCTCTATCCCCAGCGCCAGGCTGAAGGTCGCGGGCACGATCACCAGCGTCAGCACGGTCGACAGGATCAGGCCGCCGATCACGGTGATGCCCATCGGGGCCCGCCATGCGCCGTCGCCGCCCAGCGACAGGGCCGTCGGCACCATGCCCGCCACCATCGCCACGGTGGTCATGACGATGGGCTGGGCGCGCTTGTGCCCGGCGTCGATGATCGCCTCCAGCTTCGGCACGCCCTTGCCCATCTCCTCCAGCGCGAAGTCGATGACGAGGATGGAGTTCTTGGCGACGATGCCCAGCAGCATCAGCAGCCCGATCAGCACCGGCATTGACACCGGATTGCCGGTCAGGTGCAGCGCCAGCGCCCCGCCCAGCGGCGCCAGCAGCAGCGACCCCAGGTTGACGAAGGGCGGCATCAGCCGCTTGTAGAGCAGCGTCAGCACCGCCAGCACCAGCATGATGCCGGAAATGACGGCGATGACGAAATTCTGGATCATCTCCGCCTGCCACTTGCTGTCGCCGGTGTTCAGCTTCTGCACGCCCAGTATCTTGCCGGCGGCGATGGCCTTCATGGTCGGCAGGGCGTCGATCTTGGCCATGGCCTGGCTGGTGACGATGCCCGGCGCCAGGTCCGCGCCCACGACGATGCGGCGGATCTGGTTGTAACGGCGGATCTGCGTCGGCCCGGCGCCGAATTCGATGTCGGCCACGACCTTCAGCGGCACGGAACCGCCGTTGACCGTGGGCACCGGCATGTTCTGGATCGTCGCCAGATCGCGCCGGCTGTTTTCCGCCACCGCCACGCGGATCGGGATCTGCCGGTCGGACAGGGAGAATTTGGCGCTGTTCTGGTCGATGTCGCCGATGGTCGCGACGCGGATCGTCTGGCTGAGCGCGGCGGTGGTGACGCCCAGGCTGGCGGCCAGGTCGAAGCGCGGCTTGATGATGATTTCCGGCCGGTTCATGTCGCCCGCGACCCGCGGCGCGCGGATTTCATGGATGCCGGCCATTTCCGCCACCAGCTTGTTGGCGGTCTGTTCCAGCTTCGCCGGATCGTCGCTGCCGAACATGATGATGATGTCGCGGCCGAAGCCGCCGCCCGACTGCGACTGGAAATTGACGCGGGCGTCGGCCACCTGCTGGAATTGGGGCGCGATCTTGCGCTCCCACTGGACGGAGGAGATCGGCCGGTCCTTCTTGAGCGTCAGGAAGATGTCGGCCCCTGTGGTCTGGATGTCGGCAAAGGCGGCCTCCACCATGTCCTTGTCGGCGGCCAGCATGTCGGCCACCTTGCGCGTGATCGCCGTCGTCTGCTGCAACGTGCTGCCGGGGACGGTTTCGATCTTCACCTGGCTGAAATCGGTGTCGATCGTCGGCTGGAACGACATGGGCAGCGTGCCGAAGGCGAAGATCGTGGCGACGAAGGCCAGGAAGCCCATGCCCATCGTCCAGATGCGATGGTCGCGCAGCCAGGCGGTGAAGCGGGCCATGCCGCCCCGCGCGCGATGGGCGATGGCCTTGCGCTCGTCCAGCGACCAGCGCAGCACCGCCATATAGGCGTCCATCATCCAGCCTTCGCCATGGCTTTCCTGGCCATGCGCCTTCAGGAAATAGGCCGCGATCATCGGCGTGATCAGGCGCGCCACGGCCAGGCTGAGCAGCACGGCGACCACCACGGTCATGCCGAACTGGATGAAGAACTGGCCCGAAATGCCCGGCATCAGCGCGACGGGCAGGAACACCGCGACGATCGCCATGGTGGTCGCCAGCACGGCGAGGCCGATCTCGTCGGCGGCGTCGATGGAGGCCTGATAGGCGCTTTTGCCCATGCGCATGTGGCGCACGATATTCTCGATCTCCACGATGGCGTCGTCGACCAGCACGCCCGCGACCAAGCTCAATGCCAGCAGCGAGATGCCGTTCAGCGTGAAGCCCATCATGTCCATGAACCAGAAGGCGGGAATCGCGGACAGCGGAATGGCCAGCGCGGAAATCATGGTCGCGCGCCAGTCGCGCAGGAACAGGAAGACGACGACCACGGCCAGCACCGCGCCCTCGATCATCGCCTGCATGGCGCTGTGATACTGGCCCTTGGTATATTCGACGCTGGTGTAGAGCTGCTTGTACTGGACCTTCGGATTTTCCTTCCGAAGCTGGTCCAGCACCTTCATCGCCTCGTCGAACACGGTGACGTCGGACGACCCCTTGGCCTTTTCCATGCTGAAACTGGTCACCTGCCGCCCGTTCATCAGGGACAGCGAACGCTGTTCGGCATACATGTCGCGCACGTCGGCCAGATCGGCCAGCTTGACGGTGCGGCCGCCGGAAATGGCGATCTGGGTCTGGCCCAGCGCATAGGCGTCGCGGGCGTTGCCGAGCACGCGGATCGCCTGTTCGGCGCCGGCGATCTCGGTCCGGCCGCCCGCCGCGTTTAGGTTCACCTGCTGGAGCTGCTGGTTGACCTGGCTGGCGGTGATGCCGTGCGATTGCAGCTTGGTGGGGTCCAGGATGACGCGGATCTCGCGGGAAACGCCGCCGCCGCGCTTGACCGCCGCCATGCCCGGCACGGCCAGCAGCCGCTTCGCCACCGTATTGTCGACATACCAGGACAGCTCCTCCAGCGTCATGTCGGTCGCTTCGGCGCTGAAATAGGCGATCGGCCCGCCGTCGATGTCGACGCGGCTGACCTGCGGCTCCAATATTCCCTCTGGCAGGTCGCTGCGGATCTGGTCGACGGCGTTCTTCACATCGTTGACGGCGCGGTCGACGGGCGTTCCGATCTGGAACTGCACATTGGTGTTGGACTGGCCTTCCGATACCCAGGACGTGATCTCGTCCACGCCGCTGATGCCGCGCACGGCGGCTTCGACGCGCTGCGTCACCTGCGTTTCCAGCTCGGTCGGCGCGGCGCCGGGCTGGCGCACGACGACGCTGGCCATGGGGAAGCTGACGTCGGGATTCTGGTTGACGTCCATCCGGCTGAAGCTGACCAGCCCGGCCAGCAGCAGCGCGACGAACAGCACGATCGGCGGCACCGGGTTGCGGATGGCCCAGGCGGAGATATTGCGAAAACTCATGACGGCTTCCTCGCCTGCCGGTGGAAGCGCCGGATGGGCGCGTTCCGCGGCTTCATTTCGACTTGCCGGCTTCCGGCTTCACCTTCTGCCCCGGCGTCAGGAAGGCGCCGGCCGAAGCCACGATGCGTTCATCGCCGTTGAGGCCGTTCAGGATCGACACGCCCGCATCGGTCACCTGGCCGATCTTGACGTCGCGCCGCTGCACTTCGTCCCGGCCGTTGACGACATAGACGAAATTGCCCTTCTCGTCGCTCTGCACCGCCGATTCCGGCAGCATCGGCGCGAAGCCGCTGCCGCTGACGATCGCGGCGGAGGCGAAGCCGCCCGGACGGATCGCCGGATCATAGGGGATGGCGATGCGGGCTATGCCCTGGCGGGTCTGGTTGTCGACCACCGGCGACACCTGCCAGATGCGTCCGGCAAATTGCGCCGTGCCGCCGACCGGGGTCACGGTGGCGCTGTTGCCCGGACGGATCGTGGCCAGGTCGCCCTCGCTGACCTGGGCCAGCATCTCCATCTCCCCGCCCTTGGCCATGCGGAACAGCACGGCGCTGCCCGCGCTCACGATCTGGCCGGGTTCCACGGCGCGGGTCAGCACCAGCCCGGCGGCAGGGGCGCGGATGTCGAGTCGGCCGGTGCGGGCGCGCTGCTCGGCCAGTTGCGCGGCGGCCACGTTGACGCGCGCATTGGCCGCGTCGCGGGTGGCGGTGCGCTGGTCGATGTCGGCCTGGCTGATGAAGCCGCGCGAGACCAGCGACTTGGCGCGGTCGAGCTGGGCCTGCGCCAGCTTGGCGTCGGCGCGCGCGACCTCCACCTGCGCGGCGAGGGAGCGGATCTGCTCGGTCTGGACGGAACGCTCGACGGTCGCCAGCACCTGCCCGGCGCGCACCCAGTCGCCCGGCTGCACCAGCACCCGCGTCACCGCGCCGCCTTCGCCGACCACGCCCACCGGCATCTCCACCCGCGCCGCGAGCGACCCGGTGGCGCTGACGGTGTTCGACACGGTCGACCGGCCGGGGCTGATCACCGTCACGACCGGCGCCTGCGCCGCATTGGCGGGCGCGTCGGCGCCGTTGCCGCGCATCCCCACCCAGGTGGCGACGGCGATCAGCACGATCGCGACCACGGCGCCGATCGTCAGCCGACGGCGCCAGACGGAGCGCTCCTCCTGCTCGCCAAGGACATTTGCCGGAGCATCGCCGACCAACGAAGTTTCGTAATTCATCCTGAACCCATCTTTCGGCCATAGGCGCCGTTCGGGTTGCTGTATTATATGAATATATCACCCGGCTCAAGCCCCCTTCGTCACGGCGGCGCGGAGGGACGCAAAGCCCTTGCCCCCGCCGATGCGGGCCCTTGCCAAAACGGCCCGACTATGGCGCTATGGCCGGTATAGCGGGCGGAGGGCGGCGATGGAATTGCTCGGATGGATAATGGTCGGCCTGTTCGCGGGCGCCATCGCGCGGCTGGTCATGCCCGGGCGCGATCCGGGAGGCTGCGTCCTCACCATATTGCTGGGCATCGCCGGCGCGCTGCTGGCGGGCTATGTCGGGCGGCTGCTGGGCGTCTATGCGCCCGGAGAGCGGGCGAGCTTCATCGCGGCGGTGCTGGGGTCGATCGGCGTTCTGGCGCTGTACCGCTTCTTCGCCCGGCGCGGCTGAGGCATGAAAAAGGGCCGCGCCCTTACCGGGCACGGCCCTTTTGCTCGTCCATGCTGCTGCTTAGCGGACCGAACCGCGCCGAACCAGGTTGACGATCGCCAGCAATATGATGGCGCCGACCAGCGACACCAGGAAGCTGTAGAGCGTCAGGCCGTCATTGATCGAACCGCCGCTGAAGATCAGGCCGCCGACGAACGCGCCGACAATGCCGACGACGATGTTGAGCAGGATTCCCTGCTGTGCGTCGGTCCGCATGACCATGCTGGCGAGCCAGCCGATGATGCCGCCGACGACGAGCCACAAGATGATGCCCATTTCTTACTCTCCTTGGACCATAGCCCCTTTCGGGTGGGCTGATCTGTTCAACGGAGAAGTCGGCGTTACGTTCCCTTTCGCTCTTGACAAAGAAGAGGGCCGCCGGACGTCATGTCCGGCGGCCCTCCTGTGCGACCCTTCATTGCTGAAACGGTTGATCAGTATTTCTGCTGCCGTTCGTAGAGGGACTTGTAATATTGGATGCGCGTCACGCGTAGGCCATGCATGCCCGAACGGTCGACGGCGCGCTGCCAGCTCGCAAATTCCTCGAGCGTCAGCGAATAGCGGGCGCAGGCTTCGTCCACGGTCAGCAGGCCGCCATTCACGGCCGCCACGACCTCCGCCTTGCGACGCACGACCCAGCGCGTAGTGTCGACAGGCGGCAGGCTTTCCAGAGTCAGGGGTTCTCCTAGCGGCCCGACGACCTGTGCAGGTCTGATTTTCTGGTTTTCGATCATTATCACCCTCAATAGCGGCACTGGCGTTGCCGATTTCAGCAGTGTTCCCTGTTTGCGCTTCAAGCCCTGAACAGGCCCTAAAGCGCCACGGTAAACGCCCCCTTCATCATCCTTGTCCCACTTTTAAAAGGTTCGCGATCAACGGGTTGAAGCTGCCCGCGAGCCCCACGGCCTCGATATCGCCGCCGGAACGTGGCGCGAGGATATCGGCCAGTTCCTGGACCCAGTCCCCTTCGATTTCCTGCCCCCGCAGGACGCCCGCGACCGCCAGCGCGGTGGGGCTGGCCGCCTGCGCCGCCGCCGAAGCGGCCCGCAAGGACGGCCAGACCGGCACGCGCCGCCGGCCCGAAGGCTTGACGAAGCCGGCCTTGAGCCCGCTCGTCCGAAGGAATCCCAGATCCATGGGAGGAGGGTTTACGGAGCAAAGGATAAGGTCCGGTAAATTTGGACCCCGAAATGGCGGAGGGATGCGACAAAGCGTTGAATCCGTCTGGTGGACGGGGATCGGGACGACTATATGCGCGCCCATGCAGCCCCCTTTTCAGCCTGCCCAGTTCGATCTGAAGGCTCCGCCCGATGCGCGGCGCATCGTCGTCGCCATGTCGGGCGGCGTGGACAGCAGCGTCGTCGCCGCGCTCGCGGCGCGCACCGGGGCGGAAACCATCGGCGTAACGCTCCAGCTTTACGATCATGGCGCGGCGGTGGGCCGCACGGGAAGCTGCTGCGCCGGGCAGGACATACGCGATGCGCGGGCGGTCGCCGATCGCATCGGCATCGCCCATTATGTCTTCGATTATGAAAGCCGGTTCCGGGATTCGGTGATCGCCGACTTCGCCGACGAATATATGGCCGGGCGCACCCCCATTCCCTGCGTGAAATGCAATATGGGCGTGAAGTTCACCGACCTGTTCCAGATCGCGCGCGACCTGGGGGCCGACTGCCTGGCCACCGGCCATTATGTTCGCCGGGTGGAAGGGCCGCAGGGCGCCGAACTGCACCGCGCCGCCGACCCGGGGCGGGACCAGAGCTATTTCCTCTTCGCCACGACTCAGGCGCAGTTGGACTATCTGCGCTTCCCCCTTGGCGGCCTGCCCAAGCCGCAGGTGCGGGAGATCGCGGCCGAACTGGGCCTGTCGGTCGCCTTGAAGCCGGACAGCCAGGACATCTGCTTCGTGCCCGACGGCGACTATGCGAAGATCGTGCGCAAGCTGCGCCCCGACGCGGACGAGGGCGGCGACATCGTCCATATCGACGGCCGCCTGATGGGCACCCACAAGGGGATGATCCACTACACCGTCGGCCAGCGCAAGGGGCTGGAGATCGGCGGCCAGGCCGAGCCGCTCTATGTCGTGCGGCTGGACGCGGAGGCGCGGCGCGTGATCGTCGGGCCGAAGGCGGCGCTGGCGGTGTCGGCGGCGCGGCTGAGCGACATCAACTGGCTGGGCGGGGATTTTGCCGGACCCTTGACGGCCAAGGTCCGCTCCATGGCGAAACCCGTGCCCGCCCGGCTGGAGGGGGACCGGCTGGTCTTCGACGCGCCCGAATATGGCGTCGCGCCGGGGCAGGCGGCGGTGCTCTATGCGGGCGACCGGGTGCTGGGCGGCGGCTGGATCGCAGCGACCGAGGCGGCGCTGGCGGAGGCGGCGTAGAAAGCCTTATGTGTTCCTGCGAAGGCAGGAACCCAGTCCCACCGTCTGAACTGGATTCCTGCCTTCGCAGGAACACGGATCATGAGCCCCCACCTTGCCCTTTCCCGCCCCGCCAAGTAAGGCCCGCGCGTCATGACTCGTCCGCTCACCTTCGCCATTCCCAAGGGGCGCATCCTCGATGAGGCGCTGCCCCTGCTCGCCCAGGCCGGTATCGAGCCGGAGGCGGAGTTCCATGAGAAGAAGAGCCGCGCCCTTCGCTTCGCCACCAACCGGCCGGACGTGTCGATCATCCGCGTGCGCGCCTTCGACGTGGCGACCTTCGTGGCGCATGGCGCGGCGCAGATCGGCATCGTGGGATCGGACGTGCTGGAAGAGTTCGATTATTCCGAAATCTACGCGCCGGTGGACCTCGACATGGGCCATTGCCGCCTGTCGGTCGCCGAACCCGAAGGCCTGGCGGATGAGGATGAGGCGGCCATGAGCCATGTCCGGGTCGCGACCAAATATCCCTACCTTACCCGCAAATATTATGAGGCGCGGGGCATCCAGGCCGAATGCGTGAAGCTGAACGGCGCGATGGAACTGGCGCCGTCGCTGGGCCTGTCGCGGCGGATCGTGGACCTTGTGTCCTCCGGCGCGACGCTGAAGGCCAACGGGCTGGTGGAGACGAACGTCATCATGGCTGTGTCGGCGCGGCTGATCGTCAATCGCGCCGCCTACAAGATGCGCTCGGCCGAACTGGTGCCGCTGGTGGAGGCCTTCCGCAAGGCCGTGGGGGGCAAGGATGCAGCTTGACTTCATAAGCCCCTCCCGCAGGCGGGAGGGGGGACAAATGTCATGACCTTCCGCCTTTCCACCACCGACAGCGACTTCGCCGCAGCCTTCGCCGCCCTGGTCGACGCCCGGCGCGAAGCCGATGAGGATGTATCCCGCGACGTCGCCGCGATCCTTAAGCGCGTCCGCGCAGAGGGCGACGCGGCGCTGGCGGACTATACCAGCCGCTTCGACCGGCACGACCTGGACGTCAGCGGCTGGGCGGTGGAGCCTGCCCAATGCCGCAAGGCGCTGGAGAGCATCTCCACCGAATTGCGCGACGCTCTGGAACTCGCGGCGGCGCGCATCGCGGCCTATCATGAAAAGCAGAAGCCGCAGGACAGCGACAGCGTCGACGCGGCAGGCGCGCGCCTGGGCGCGCGCTGGAGCGCGGTGGACGCGGCGGGGCTGTACGTGCCCGGCGGCCGCGCCGCCTATCCCAGTTCGCTGCTGATGAACGTGATCCCCGCCAGGGTCGCGGGCGTCCGGCGCATCGCCATGGTCACGCCGACCCCCGATGGCGAGATCAATCCGCTGGTGCTCGCCGCCGCCGCCATCGCGGGGATCGAGGAAATCTGGCGCGTCGGCGGGGCGCAGGCGGTGGCCGCGCTCGCCTATGGCACGGACCGGATCAGGCCGGTCGACGTCATCACCGGCCCCGGCAATGCCTGGGTGGCGGAGGCGAAGCGCCAGCTTTACGGCGTGGTCGGCATCGACATGGTGGCGGGCCCGTCGGAGATCGTCGTGGTCGCGGACGCGAAGAACGATCCCGACTGGATCGCCGCCGACCTGCTCAGCCAGTCGGAACATGACCCGACCAGCCAGTCGATCCTCTTCACCGACGACGCGGCCTTCGCCGATGCGGTCGCGGCGGCGGTGGACCGGCGCCTGCCGCTGCTGTCGACGCAGGCGGTGGCGACGACGAGCTGGACCGCCAACGGCGCGATCATCGTCGTGCGCGACCTGGACGAAGCCATGCCGCTGGTCGACCGGCTGGCCGCCGAGCATCTGGAACTGGCGGTGGACGATCCCGACGCCCTGTTCGCGCAGGTGCGCCACGCCGGGTCCGTCTTCCTGGGCCGGATGACGCCGGAGGCGGTGGGCGATTATGTCGCCGGGCCGAACCATGTGCTGCCCACCGGCCGCCGGGCGCGCTTCTCTTCGGGCCTGTCGGTGCTGGACTTCATGAAGCGCACCAGCTTCCTCAGCCTCGACCGGCGCGCCATCGACGCCATCGGCCCCGCCGCCGTCGCGCTGGCGGAGGCGGAGGGGCTGCCCGCCCATGCGGCTTCGGTCGCCTTGAGATTGAAATGACTCGTTCAAACCGCCCGAACGGCTATAGGGAATCCCGATGAACGACCGCTCCAAATCCCGCTCCGCCGCGCGCCTCGCCGCGGTCCAGGCGCTGTACCAGCTGGAGATGGAGGGCACGCCGCTCCACCTGCTGCTGCATGAATTCCACCAGCACCGCCTGGGCGCCACCATCGAAGACGTGACCTATGCGCAGGCGGAGGAGAGCTTCTTCGACGATGTCGTGCAGGGCGTGGACCGCCGCCGCGAGGAAATCGACGCGCTGATCGTGGCGCGCCTCTCCAAGGGGTGGAGCCTGGAGCGGCTCGACAAGCCGATGCGGCAGATTTTGCGCGCAGGCACCTATGAACTGCTCGCCCGCAAGGATGTGGCGACCGGCACCGCGATCAGCGAATATGTCGACGTCGCCCACGCCTTCTACGACAAGCGCGAGGCGGGCTTCGTCAACGGCCTGCTGGACGCGGTGGCGAAGGATGTGCGGAAATAGCGCCACTCCCGTTCGCTTCGAGCGAAGTCGAGAAGCGGACAGGGCATCCATATCGTTTCTCGACTTCGCTCGAAACGAACGGGAGCAACCTGCATGTCCGCTGAATCCCGTTTCCTGACCCTGCTCCGCCTGCTGGCGAACGACC
Source organism: Sphingobium sp. HDIP04 (assembly GCF_000445085.1). NCBI lineage: Bacteria > Pseudomonadati > Pseudomonadota > Alphaproteobacteria > Sphingomonadales > Sphingobiaceae > Sphingobium > Sphingobium sp. HDIP04. The sequence continues at coordinate 13,403 of NZ_ATDO01000022.1, forward strand.
CCGCCGCTCAGGGGTTGCGGGACGATGTGGCGGTGCTGGAAGTCGGCGGCGCCCGGCTGATCCTGACCAGCGACACGATGGTGGAGGGGGTGCATCATCTCCCCGCCGATCCGCCCGCCGACATCGGCTGGAAGCTCGCCGCCGTGAACCTTTCCGATCTCGCCGCCAAGGGCGCGAAGCCGCTCGGCTGCCTGCTCAACTATGCGCTGTCCGGCGATGAATCCTGGGACGCCGCCTTCCTGGAAGGGCTGGGCGAGGCGCTGGCGCGCCACGCCATGCCTTTGCTGGGCGGCGACACGGTGCAGATGCCGCGTGGCGCGCCGCGCAGCTACAGCCTGACCGCGCTGGGCGAAGCGACCGGCCCCGTCCCCCTGCGCGGCGGCGCGAAGGCGGGGGACAGGCTCTATCTGACCGGCCCCGTTGGCGATGCGGACATCGGCCTGGAACTGCTGCAAACCGTGAAGGGGGCGTCTGGCCCGCTGGTCGACGCCTATCGCCGCCCGCGCCCGCGCCTGGCCGAAGGGGCGCTGCTCGCGCCGCACGTCCATGCTATGATGGACGTGTCCGACGGCCTGCTGATCGACGCCGCCCGCATGGCGGAGGCAAGCGGGCTGGCGGTCACCATCGACCATATCCCCCTCTCCCCCGCGCTGGAGGCCACGCGGGGCGCCAGCAACGCGGTCCAGATCGCCGCGGCGCGGGCCGGGGACGATTATGAACTGCTCTTCGCCCTGCCCGCCGCGGTCAAGCCGCCCGTGCGCGCCATCCCTGTCGGCCGCTTCGCCAAGGGCAGGGGGCTGACGCTGAAGATCGACGGCGTGGCGATCCCGCTGCCAGACCGGCTCGGCTGGGAACATGGCTGATTTGGCTTAATATCGTAACGGGTTGACGCAGCCCGTCCGCCCTGTAGCTTCACCCCCGACCTTTCTCAGCCCGGTAGGACCGCATGACATGCGTGAGCTACGATGCTGATCGACGCGGTGCCCGAAGCCGGAAGCGCATGTTCCGGCCGCCCGCCCCTACGCCCTTCGCCCGCCCGTCATTCCCTGCGGAGCGGCCGATGACAGACATGACAGGGGGAGAGGAACATCCATGCAGATTGTCACGATTGCCATAGGGTGCGGCCTGCTGGCCGTGCTCTACGGCCTGTTCACCAGTCGACAGGTGCTGGCGGCGTCCGCCGGCAATGAAACCATGCAACAGATCGCCGGCGCGATTCAGGAGGGGGCGAAGGCCTATCTCAGCCGCCAATATGCCACCATCGCCGTGGTCGGCGTCGTCGTCGCGGCGCTGGTCTTCTTCTTCCTGGGCGCGACGTCGGCGGTCGGCTTCCTGATCGGGGCGATCCTGTCGGGCGCGGCGGGCTTCATCGGCATGAACATCTCCGTGCGCGCGAACGTCCGCACGGCGGAGGCCGCGCGCGGCACGCTGCAAAGCGGGCTGACCGTCGCCTTCCGGGCGGGCGCGATCACCGGCATGCTGGTGGCGGGGCTGGCGCTGCTCGCGATCAGCGTCTTCTTCTGGTATCTGACCGGACCGGCGGGCCATGCGCCCGACGACCGGATCGTGATCGACTCCCTCGTCGCGCTGGCCTTCGGCGCCAGCCTCATCTCCATCTTCGCCCGTCTGGGCGGCGGCATCTTCACCAAGGCGGCCGACGTCGGCGCGGACTTGGTCGGCAAGGTCGAGGCGGGCATTCCGGAGGATGACCCGCGCAACCCCGCCGTCATCGCGGACAATGTCGGGGACAATGTCGGCGACTGCGCGGGCATGGCGGCCGACCTGTTCGAAACCTATGTGGTGACGGTGGGCGCGACCATGGTGCTGACCGCGCTGCTGGTAACGGGCGTCGACAATGCCTTCCTGATGCGCCTGATGTCATTGCCGCTGATCGTCGGCGGCGTGTGCATCATCACCTCCATCATCGGCACCTATATGGTGCGGCTGGGCGCGAGCCAGTCGATCATGGGCGCGCTCTACAAGGGCTTCTGGACCACGGCGATCCTGTCCATCCCGGCCCTCTATGCCGTGACGCGCTTCGCCCTGGGCGACCTCGACGCCCGTTTCGGCGCCGATCTGGACGGGGCGGGCGGCTATACCGGCATGGCGCTGTTCTGGGCGATGATGGTCGGCCTGGCGGTCACGGGCCTGATCGTCTGGATCACCGAATATTATACCGGCACCAATTACCGCCCGGTGCGCAGCATCGCCCGCGCTTCGGAAACCGGCCATGGCACCAACGTCATCCAGGGGCTGGCCGTCAGCCTGGAGGCCACCGCTTTGCCGACGCTGGTGATCGTGGCGGGCATCATCGTCGCCCATCAGCTTGCGGGCCTGATCGGCATCGCCTTCGCCGCGACCGCCATGCTGGCGCTGGCGGGCATGGTCGTGGCGCTGGACGCATATGGCCCCGTCACCGACAATGCGGGCGGCATCGCGGAAATGTCCCATCTGGACGACAGCGTCCGGGTCAAGACCGACGCGCTCGACGCGGTGGGCAACACCACCAAGGCGGTGACGAAGGGCTATGCTATCGGTTCGGCGGGCCTGGCCGCGCTGGTGCTGTTCGGCGCCTATACGGAGGATCTGAAATTCTACAACTCGGCTCTCGGCCTGACCGAGCCGGTCGATTTCAGCCTTTCCAACCCCTATGTCATCGTCGGCCTGCTGCTGGGGGCGCTGCTGCCCTATCTGTTCGGCGCGATGGGCATGACCGCCGTTGGACGGGCGGCGGGCGACGTGGTCAAGGACGTGCGCGACCAGTTCGCCACCAACAAGGGCATCATGGAGGGCACGTCGCGGCCCAACTACGCCCGCACGGTGGACCTGGTCACCCGCGCCGCCATCAAGGAGATGATCGTGCCCAGCCTGCTTCCCGTGCTGGCGCCGATCGTCGTCTATTTCGCGATCTCCGCGGTGGCGGGCACGCCCAACGGCTTCGCGGCGCTGGGCGCGCTGCTGCTGGGCGTCATCGTCTCCGGCCTGTTCGTGGCGCTGTCCATGACTTCGGGCGGCGGCGCGTGGGACAATGCGAAGAAATATATCGAGGACGGCCATCATGGCGGCAAGGGCAGCGAAGCCCATAAGGCGGCCGTGACCGGCGACACGGTCGGCGATCCCTACAAGGACACGGCGGGACCGGCGGTGAATCCGATGATCAAGATCACCAACATCGTCGCCCTGCTGCTGCTGGCGGCTTTGGCGCACGGCGCGTAACGCCCCGGTAAAAAAGGGAAAGACAGGGAAATGGCTCCGCCTTATAGAAAGGCGGGGCCATTATTTTACGGGGGAAAGATTGAGGGGGTTTTCTGTCGTCGCGGGCATCGCGCTCGCGCAGCTTTGCCTGTCCGCCAGCGCGCAAACGGCGCCCGCGTCCAGGGAATGGCCGATAGAGGCCTTTGCCGAACTGCCGGCGATGGTGGAACCGCAACTCTCGCCCGACGGGACTCGCCTGGCCGCCAGGGTGGCGCGCAATGGCGAACTGCTGCTGCTGATCGCCGCCATCGCGGATGGGCCAGACCGGCTCCATGCCCTGCCATTGGGGGAACATGACCTCAACTGGTGGCGCTGGGTCAATGACGACTGGCTGATCGCGGGCATCGGCAGCGAAGCCAATGTCCAGGGCATGCCCTGGTCGATCAGCCGGGTCGCCAGCATCAAGCGCGACGGGTCGAAGATCAACATGCTGGCCAAGAATGTCGCGGCGCAGAATGGCGACGACGTCATATGGGTCGCCCAGGACGGCAGCCCGCGCATCCTGCTGGCCTATCAGACGTCGATCTACAGCAATGCCGCCGGCTTCTGGCCTCAGGTGGACGAGGTGGACGTTTCCACCGGCAAGCTGCGCACCGTGGTGCAGCCGCGCCAGAACGTCATGTCCTGGTATGCCGATGCGACGGGCGCGGTGCGCATGGGGGTGGGCTATGACGATGCGACGCGCACGTCGAAGCTGCTCTATCGCGCCGATGGCCGGTCCAGCTTCCGCATGATCGACCGGGCAGACCGCCGCCGCGACGAATCCATGGTCGTGCCGCTGCTGTTCACCGCCGATCCGGGCAAGGCGATCGCCAGCGACGATCATGAGGGCACCGACGCCCTGTACGAATATGACCTGAGCAAGCTGGAACTGGGCAGAAAGGTCTTTGCCGCGCCGGGCTTCGACATCGACCGGATCGAACGCGATACCGCCGGCACCGGCCTTGCGGGCGTGCGCTATACCGCGGACGGGCCGGGCGTGCACTGGTTCGACGAGGGGCTGGCGAAGGTCCAGGCCGACATCGACAAGGCGGTGGGGGCAGGCCGGCGTGCCCGGATCGTGTCCACCAGCCGGGACCAGCAGCGCATGATCGTGCATGTCGGCGGCGCGGATCAGCCGGGCACCTATTATTATTACGACACCGCCGTCGGCGCGATGAGCATGTTGGCGAAGATCAGCGACAAATTCGGTCCCAAGGTCCATCTCTCGCCGGTCAGGACGATCCGCTACAAGGCGCGCGACGGGCTGGAGATCGCCGCGGTGCTGACCCTGCCGGCGGGCAGGGATGCAAAGGATCTGCCGCTGATCTTGATGCCGCATGGCGGCCCCTTCGCCCGCGACAGCGAGGAATGGGACTGGTGGGCGCAGTTCCTGGCCCATCGCGGCTATGCGGTGCTGCAACCCAATTATCGCGGTTCTTCCGGCTACGGCACAGCCTTCGCGGAAAAGGGCGAGGGGCAATGGGGCCTTGCCATGCAGGACGACCTCAACGACGCGGTTGACTGGGCGGTGAAGGAGGGGATCGCCGACGCGAAGCGGGTCTGCATCGTCGGCGCCTCCTATGGCGGCTATGCGGCGATGCGCGGCGCGCAACGCGACGGCGCGCGCTATCGCTGCGCCGTGTCCTATGCCGGCGTGTCGGACCTTTCGGCCATGATGCGCTATGACAGCCGTTTCCTGAATCATGGCGGGCGCAAGGATTGGCTGAAGGAGCAGGCGCCCGATTTCGCCGCCGTTTCCCCCATCAATTTCGCCGCCCAATTTTCCACCCCCATCCTGCTGATGCACGGCAAGAAGGATCGGAGGGTGCAGGTGAACCAGTCGCGCGAGATGGCGGAAAAGTTGAAGGCGGCGGGCAAGGTCGCCGGGCGCGACTATATCTATGTCGAACAGCCGCTGGCCGATCATTTCTTCTCCCGCCAGGCCGACCGGCTGGAATTCCTCCAGCGCCTCGACGCTTTTCTGAAGGAGCATAATCCCGCCTGAACCATGACGGGCAGGGGCGCGTCACAAATAAGAAATGATATAGTCACATGATTGTAACGCATCGGTCATAGTTCGCGCCCGTCCGCCACCATGGCGAGGGAGAATGACATCATGCGACCGATCCACAAGCTGCTGCCCGCGCTCGCCCTGCTGGCCGCCCCCGCCGCGGCGCATGCCAGCGAGGACGAACAGCTTTGGACCACCGCCAGCGCGACGGTGAAGCTCAGCGATCGCTGGCGCTTTTCGCAAGAGGTCGTCGCCCGGTTCAGCGACGATCGCAACGGGCTGTACGAGGTCGAGATGAATTCGCTGATCGGCTACAGGATCGGCGGGAAGGTGACGGTCTGGGCGGGCTACACCCACGATCCCAATTATAATGGCGGGGACTTCGCGGTCATGGAGCATCGCGGGCGCCAGCAGGTGACCTTCGACAATATCGTGAAGGTCGGCCCCGGCCAGCTCAGCGCCCGACTGCGGCTGGAGGAACGCTGGCGCGAGGGGATCGACGGCACCGCCTGGCGGCTGCGCCCCTATGTCAAATATGTGCTGCCGTTCCGGGAAGGCGGCAAAACCGCGCTGCTGCTCAGCCATGAGAGCTTCATCGACTTCAACACCACCAATTTCCAGCGGGTGCAGGGCGAGGAGCGGATGCGCAACCTGATCGCCATCACCACCCCGATCGCGAAGAATGTGAATGCGGAGATCGGCTATCTGCACCAGCACGGCTTTCGGCCGGACGCCGACGACAGCAACGACCATGTGGCGTCCTTTTCGCTGGGGTTCAGCTTCTGAAGGCTGCCGGGATCTGGCCACTTCCCGTCATCAGTTTTCCGTCACCCCGGACTTGATCCGGGGTCCCGCTGCCTTTTCCAGGCGCGCACTCAGAAAGAAAGCGGGACCCCGGATCAAGTCCGGGGTGACGAAAGGAGGGATGACAGCTAACCACCCCAATCGCCGGACGCGCTTGCCCAGCCCGCCCCCGCGAGCCTATACGCCGCGCCATGACCAGCGAACCCTTCCGCTCGCAACTGGCGGCGCTAGAGAAGCGCGGCCGCCTGCGCCGCCTGATGCCGCGGGCCGGGCGGGATTTCGCCTCCAACGACTATCTTGGCCTCGCCTCCGACCCCATCGTCGCGCAGGCGGTGGCTGACGCGGTGGCGCGGGGCGTGCCGGTGGGTTCGGGCGGATCGCGCCTGCTGCGCGGCAACGCGCCCGAACATGAAGGGCTGGAGGCGAAGGCCGCCGACTTCTTCAAGACCCAGGGCGCACTGTTCATGGCGAACGGCTTTGCCGCCAATCTCGCGCTATTCTCCACCCTGCCGCAGAGGGGCGACCTGATCGTCGCGGACGAACTGATCCACGCCAGCGTCCATGACGGCATCCGCATGTCCAAGGCGGCGGCGGTCTTCGCCCGCCATAATGACGTGCAGAGCTTCGCCGACCTGATCGCCGCCTGGCGGCAGGAGGGGGGCAAGGGCCGCGTCTGGATCGCGGTGGAAACGCTCTATTCCATGGACGGCGACATGGCCCCGCTCAGCGACCTCGCGACGCTGGCGGCCCGGCACGACGCCATGCTGATCCTGGACGAAGCGCATGGCACCGGCGTCTTCGGCCCGTCCGGTCGCGGCCTGTCGGCGGGTCTCGACGGGCTGCACAATGTCGTGACGCTGCACACTTGCGGCAAGGCGATGGGGGTGGAGGGCGCGCTGATCTGCGGGCCGCGCCTGCTGATCGACTATCTGATCAACCGGGCGCGGGCCTTCATCTTCTCCACCGCGCCCTCGCCGCTGATGGCGGTCGCGGTGTCCGCCGCGCTCGACCGGATCGAACAGGCGAGCGACCTGCGCGCCCGCTTGAAGACCCTGCAGGTCGACGCCGCCGAATCGATCTGCGCCCCGCTGGGCCTGCCCGCGCCGCGCAGCCAGATCATCCCGGTCATATTGGGCGAGGACCGCCGCGCCATGGCCGCCGCCGCCGCCTTGCAGGAGGCAGGGTTCGACGTGCGCGGCATCCGCCCGCCGACTGTGCCGCCGGGCACCAGCCGCCTGCGCATCTCGCTCACCCTGAATGTCGGCCGCGCCGACATCGCCGCGCTGGGCGAGGCGCTGCGCCGGGTGACGGCATGAGCGTCTTCATCGTCACCGGCACCGACACGGACATCGGCAAGACGGTGTTCGCCGCAGGCCTGGCCGGGGCGCTGGGCGCATATTATTGGAAGCCGGTGCAGGCGGGCGTCGACCCCGAAGGCGACAAGGAAAGGGTGGCCGCCCTCTCCGGCCTTCCCGCCTCGCATATCCTGCCCGAAGCCTATCGCCTGACCACCCCCGCTTCGCCCCATCTGGCGGCGCGGATCGACGGGGTGGAGATCGACCTCGACCGGCTGGCCCTGCCGAAGGTCGACGGCCCGCTGGTGGTGGAGGGCGCGGGCGGCCTGATGGTGCCGGTCAGCGAGACGCTGCTGATGATCGACCTGTTCGCCTTTTGGGGCGCGCCGGTCATCCTCTGTGCCCGGACGGGGCTGGGCACGATCAACCACAGCCTGCTCAGCATAGAGGCGCTGCGGGCGCGGGCCATACCCGTCGCCGGGATCGCCTTCATCGGCGAACCGCATGAGGAGAATGAGCGGATCGTTCCGCTGCTGGGGAAAGTGCCCAGTCTTGGCCGCCTGCCCCATCTCGATCCGCTGGATGCGGAGAGTTTGCGGACCACCTTCGCAACATCGATCCGCTTGCCCGACTAAAGCCCCCCGTTCGTTTCGAGCGAAGTCGAGAAACGATATGCGCAGGTTTCTCGACTTCGCTCGAAACGAACGGAGGTTGAGACAACCAACGGGGGCGAGGCAAAGCGGAAAGCGCCGATTTTTTCGACCAACGACATGGACATCCCCGCTTCGGGGCGCTCAATTCCCCGCATCGCATAAAGCAAGGGAAAGCTTTGATGAAATATCTCCTCCTCGGCGCAGCGGCAGTTGCGCTGGCCGCGGGCGCGTCCGTCGCCCAAGTGGATCAAAAGCCGACCTACGGCAGCTACGGCTTCGACAGCGCAGGCATGGACAGGTCGGTGAAGCCCGGCGACGATTTCTACGATTACGCCAACGGCGCCTGGGCCAGGAACACGCCGATCCCCGCCGACAAGTCCAATTACGGCGCCTTCAACACGCTGGACGACCTGTCGCGCGAACGGACCAAGGCCATTCTCGACGCCGCACAGGCCGACCCGGACAGCAAGATCGGCGCGGCCTATGCCAGCTATCTCGACGCCGCCACCGTGGAGAAGAAGGGCCTGACCCCGGCCCAGCCCTGGCTCGCGAAGATCAGGGCGGTGAAGGACAAGGCATCCTATGCCAGGCTCGCCGCCGAAGCCGCCCGCGCAGGCATTGACGGTCCCTTCGGCTTCTACGTCAATCAGGACGACAAAGACCCCGAAACCTATATCCTCGTCCTGCACCAGTCGGGCCTCGGCCTGCCCGACCGCGACTTCTACCTGGAGCCGGACGCCAAGATGGCGGCGATCCGCACCGCCTATGTCGCCCATCTGGAAAAGATGCTGACGCTGGCGGGCGAAGCCGACGCCAAGGCGCGCGCCGCCGCGCTGATGGCGTTCGAAACCGAAGTGGCCAAGGTCCACTGGACCCAGGTCGACAGCCGCGACGCCGACAAGACCTACAACAAGATGACGCTGGCCGACCTGCAAAAGGCCGCGCCGGGCTTCGACTTCGCCGCCTATTTCGCCGCCAACAAGCTCGCGCCCAAGGATCTGCTGGTGTCGCAGCCCAGCGCCGTCGCCGGGGAAGCCGCGCTGATCGCCAAGGCCCCGGTCGGCCTGCTCAAGGACGCGCTGCTGCTGCGCACGCTGCACGGCTTTGCCGACACCCTGCCCGACGCCATCGCGAACGAGAATTTCGCCTTCTACGGCACCACCCTGTCCGGCACGCCGGAACGCGAAGCCCGCTGGAAACGCGCCGTGGACTTCCTCAAATCCTCGATGGGGGAGGAAGTGGGCAAGGCCTATGTCGCCCAATATTTCCCGCCTGAAACCAAGGCGGCGATGGACCGGCTCGTCAAGAATGTGATCGCCGCCATGGGCCGCCGCATCGACGGCCTGACCTGGATGAGCGACCCGGCCAAGGCCCGCGCCCACAAGAAGCTGGCCGCCTTCACGCCCAAGATCGGCTATCCCGACAAATGGCGCGATTATAGCGGCCTGACGATGAAGCGCGACGACCTGTTCGGCAATGCGCTGCGTTCCAACCAGTTCGAATTCGACTATCAGATGGGCAAGCTCGGCAAGCCCATCTACCGCTGGGAATGGGGCATGACCCCGATGGAGATCAACGCCTACGCCAATTTCGGCATGGTGGAGATCGTCTTCCCCGCCGCCATATTGCAGCCGCCCTTCTTCGATCCCCATGCCGATCCGGCGGTCAATTATGGCGGCATCGGCGCGGTGATCGGCCATGAACTCAGCCATCATTTCGACGATCAGGGCGCGAAATATGACGAGACGGGCAAGCTCAACCAATGGTGGAGCGATCAGGACGTCGCCAATTTCAAAGCGCTGACGGACAGGCTGGTCAAGCAATATGACGCCTATGAACCCTTCCCCGGCGCGCATGTGAAGGGCGCCTTCACTTTGGGCGAGAATATCGGCGACCTGGCGGGCGTCGCTGTGGCGCTGGACGCCTATCACGCCTCGCTGGGCGGCAAGCCCGCGCCGGTGATCGACGGCACCACCGGCGACGAACGCTTCTTCCTGGGCTGGGCGCAGGTGTGGCGGCGCAACTATCGCGAACCCAATCTGCGGCAGCGACTCGTCACCGATCCGCATTCCCCGTCGCAATATCGCGCCGACACCGTGCGGAACTTCGACCAATGGTATTCGGCCTTCAAGCCGGAGGCGGGTGGTAAAATCTATCTTGCGCCGCAAGACCGGGTGAAGATCTGGTAAGACTCGAAAGGGGCCGGATCGGCACGAATCCGACCCCTTTTTTGGTTCCGCCAAAGCAATGACTTTCCGCAACGGCGAAGCGTTTTGGTCCTGCGATCAACTGCATTTTGCTGGATGACCGTCTCTTAAATGCAACATTTTATCGGATCGCTCTTTAATCCCGACAACCTCTTCCACAGCTTGGCGTTCAAACCATGGTTAAGTTTGAGGAGAAGAAATTTGTCGGGTTTTAACACCATCCTTCTGAAGGCCGGGATCGCATCGGTCGCGCTGGCCGCCGCCGCCCCGGTCCTTGCCCAGGACGCCGCCGCTCCGGC
>NZ_ATDO01000023.1:0-14052 GCF_000445085.1 Sphingobium sp. HDIP04
CCGCTGCCCCGGCCGCGCCCGCTGCCCCGGCCGCCGGCGCCAGCAATTTCACCGACGCTGAAATCAAGCAGTTCGCCGCCGCCGCCGTGGAGGTGACGAAGATCCAGCAGGACAGCAGCATCGCCGCCGCCGACAAGCAGCCCAAGATGCTGGCGGCGCTCCAGGCGTCGGGCATCCCGCCGGAAAAGTTCAACCAGATCGGCCAGGCCGCCGCGGCTGACCCGGCGCTCCAGCAGAAGATCCAGGCGGCCGCGCCAACCTCGGCCGCTCCTGCAGCCCCGGCCGCGGGCGCTGCTCCGGCTGCTCCGGCCACCCCACCCGCCCAATAAACGCGACAAATTCCTCCCTACGCGAAGCGTGGGGAGGGGGACCGCCGCCGAAGGCGGTGGTGGAGGGGAAATACGCAGGTCGTGCCCCATTCCCCTCCACCACGCTTCGCGCGGTCCCCCTCCCCATCTCCCGATGGGGAGGAATTGTATAGTCCGCATCCCCAAGCCGAATCCCAAATACCCTCGCCGATCCCGGCAAATTCCCGTCAGATGTTCCATCAGAGGGCAAATCCCTCTAGGCAACGGCCATGACCTCCCCTGTCTGGCACCCTTTCTTCCAGCACGGCCTGAACGAGCCGATCCCCCATGTCGAACGGGCGGAGGGGGCCTTGCTGCATCTGGCGGGCGGCGGCACGCTCATCGACTGCATCGCCAGTTGGTGGGTGACGACCCACGGCCATTGCCATCCCCGGATCGCGGCGGCCATCGCCGATCAGGCGGGCAAGCTCGACCAGCTCATCTTCGCGGGCTACACCCACGGCCCTGCCGAAGAGGTGGCGCAGGGGCTGGTCGACATCGCCCCCCGCGCCGCGAACCGAGACCCGCTCGCCCATGTCTTCTTCTCCGACAGCGGCTCCACGGCGGTCGAGGTCGCACTGAAAATGGCGCTCGGCTATTGGCATAATCGGGCGCTGGACGGCCTGTCCGAACCGCGCCACCGCATCCTCGTCCTCCAGCACAGCTATCATGGCGACACCATCGGGGCCATGTCGGTGGGCGAACGCGGCGTCTATAACGCCGCCTGGTCGCCCCTGCTGTTCGACGTCAGCACGATCCCCTTCCCCCATGCGGGCCAGGAGCAGGCGACCCTCGACGCGCTGGAGGCCGCCTGCGCGCAAAAGCCCGCCGCCTTCATCGTCGAACCGCTGATCCTGGGGGCGGGGGGGATGCTGGTCTATCCGGCGCATGTCCTGCGGGAGATGGCGGCGATCTGCGCCCGCCACGACGTCCTCTTCATCGCGGACGAGGTGATGACCGGCTGGGGCCGCACCGGCACGCTCTTCGCCTGCGAACAGGCAGGCATCGTCCCGGACATCATGGCGGTGGCGAAGGGCATCACCGGCGGCGCGATCCCGCTCGCCGCGACGCTGGCCAGCCCGCGCATCTTCGAGGCGCACAGATCCACCGACCGCGCCCGCCTCTTCTACCATTCGAGCAGCTACACCGCGAACGCCATCGCCTGCGCCGCCGCCGCCGCCAACCTCGCCATCTGGCGGGAGGAGGATGTGCTGGGCCGCATCGCCGCTCTCGGCCAGGGCATGGCGCAGCGACTCGCAAAACTGGCTGAGCATCCCGCCTTCGCCAATCCCCGCCAACTGGGCGTCATCGCCGCGATAGACCTGATCGCGCCCGACGCCGGTTACCTCTCCGACCTCGCCCCGCGCCTGCGCGCCTTCGCCGAACAACAGGGCCTCTTGCTGCGCCCGCTCGGCAACACCATCTATCTGATGCCGCCCTATTGCCTCGACGCGGATCAACTGGATCGCGTCTTCGCGGTGCTCCAAAAAGCCGGCGATGCATTCGGCGCGTCAGCCTGACTTTCTTTTTCGGCATTTTGGCGCTATGGCGGCGCGATTTTTCGGTTTCCCAGGATATTATGGCAAAAGAAGAACTGCTTGAAATGCGCGGACAGGTTGTGGAGCTTCTCCCCAACGCCATGTTCCGCGTGCGGCTTGAAAATGATCACGAGATCCTCGGCCACACTGCCGGCAAGATGCGCAAGAACCGCATCCGCGTGCTGGTGGGCGACGAAGTGCTGGTCGAACTCACCCCCTACGACCTGACCAAGGGTCGGATCACCTACCGCTTCAAATAAGCCGCCTCACGCATGCGGCTCATCCTAGCTTCTGCTTCTCCCAGACGGTGTGAACTTCTGGGTCAGATCGGCGCGTCTCCGGACGCGGTGGACCCGGCCGACCTCGACGAAACGCCCCTGAAGGGTGAACTTCCCGCCGCCTACGCCGCCCGCGTCGCCGCCGAAAAGGGCGCGTTGGTCGCGGCTCGCCATCCCGGCGCGCTGGTCCTTTCCGGCGACACGGTGGTCGCCGCAGGCCGCCGCATCCTGCCCAAGACGGAGAGCGAGGCCGAAGCGCGCCAATGCCTCCAGCTCCTCTCCGGCCGCCGCCACCGCGTGCTGAGCGCGATCACCCTGATCGACGCGGAGGGCAAGGCGCGCCACCGCCTCTCGACCAATATCGTGACCTTCAAACGCCTGGATCGTGCCGAAATCGACGCCTATCTCGCGTCGCAGGAATGGCAGGGCAAGGCAGGCGGCTATGCGATCCAGGGCCGCGCCGCGGGACTCATCCGCGCCATCCAGGGCAGCCACAGCGCGATCATGGGCCTGCCCCTCTACGAAACCCGCGCGCTGCTGAGGGCAGCGGGCTATCCGTTGGATTGACCGAACATGGCCGAATGGCTCTATGAAGAAGGCATTGGCGAAGCCCGCGCCGCGCTGATCGAAAAGGGCCGACTGGTCGAAGCGCAGATCGAACGGACAAGCGACGCCGCCCGCACGGGCGCGGTTGTCCAGGCCAAGCTGATCCGCACCGTCATCCCCAGGAAGCGCGGCATCGCCCGCCTCATCTCCGGCGAGGAAGTGCTGGTCGAACCCATCCCGCCGAAAATCGCGGAGGGCGCGACCGTCCTGCTCGAAATCCTGCGCGAGGCGATCCCGGAGGAAGGCTGCGCCAAGCTCGCCAAGGCCCGCATCGCCCAGCCCGGCTCGAAGGCGCATCCCGCCCCCAGTCTGCTCCAGCGCCTGCGCGCCACCGGCCTGCCCGTCATCCCCTGTCCGGCGCATGAGGAAGACCGGTTCGAAGCCCATGGCTGGAGCGAATTGATGGAAGAGGCGATCTCCGGCGAGATCGGCACGGAAGAAGCCGCGCTGCGCATCTTTCCCACGCCCGCGATGATCCTGATCGACGTCGACGGCTCGCTCCCGCCCGCCAAGCTCGGTCCCAAGGGTGCGAAGCTGGCCGCGCAGGCGATCCGCCGCCTGGGGCTGACGGGATCGATCGGCATCGACCTGCCGACGATGAACAACAAGGACGAGCGCGCCGTCGCCTCCGCCCAGATCGACAAATATCTGCCGCTCCCCTTCGAACGCACGGCGGTCAACGGCTTCGGCTTTGTCCAGATCATCCGCCGCCGGGAACGCATGAACCTGATGGAGCTGCTCCGTGCCGACCCGGTCGAGACGGCGGCGCTCGCCCTGCTGCGCCGCGCCGAACGCCACGGCAATGGCGGCCCCGCGACGATCGCCGCCGCCCCCGCGATCATCGACCGCCTGCACAAGGCGACCGGCTGGATCGAAACCCTGGCCCGCCGCCGCGGCGGCGCTATCGGGTTGAAGGCGGACGCAGCGCTGACCATATCGGCGGGCCATGTCTCCTAAAGCCACCTCCTGCCCCGTCTGCGGCCAGCCCTCGGCCCGCGAAACCCGCCCTTTCTGCGGAAAGGCCTGCCGCGACCGCGACCTGCTGCAATGGCTGGGCGAGGGTTATCGCGTCCCCGGCGCGCCCGCTTCGGACGAGATGAAAAAAAGTGGCGACGATGGGGTAGACAGCACCCCGGCCTGATGCCTATAGGCACGCCTCACCAAGCGCCCGGTGGTCCTCGCCGGCGCTCGTGCCCGGGTAGCTCAGTTGGTAGAGCATGCGACTGAAAATCGCAGTGTCGGCGGTTCGACTCCGTCCCCGGGCACCATCTGCCATCCTTGTGCCATAAGCTGGTGAAAGCGCTTACGCTTCACGCTGGCGGTGGTGCAAATGAACCTCCTCCTCTCCAGTCATGGCCGCGGTTTCCACCTGCCCGGCGCTATATGCATAACATCGCCCGAGCATCTCCGGGTTGTCGCGAGCAGGTCGACCTGCAACTTGTGAGGGGCGGTAGCGCCGACCGATGGCTATGAGCCAAGTCCGCGCCAGGATGGTGGCGGCTTCAAATCGATCCTGCTCAAAGGCGCGGCTGGCCCATGCGGCGAAGCCTGCTCCCAGCGGTCTTCCCCGAAGCTCCACCGGATCGAGAATCGCACCCTGTCGGACCAGCCAGCGACAGACCAGCCGGCCGTTTCGCCGGATCGTGATGGGGACAGGCAATTCGACCTCATCCGGGACTTCTGCTTCATAGACTATCTCCCTCGACGGTCCTTGAGCATGGCCGATCGCCATGACCGCCAGGTCCAGAAGATGGGTGCAATGACGGCGCGCGTTCCCCCCGGTGTAGAAGTCGCGCCTTGGCGTGCCGATCGGCAGCCCGACCAGGGACTGAAGCTGGGCGATCGCGCCGGGGCATGCCGTGGTGGGAAGGCGGATGCCTTGGCCCGCAATGGCGGTCACGATCGAGGCGTCATGCAGGATGGAACAGCGCATTTCATGGAAATTGTCGAGGAGATGGCTGTCGACCCGATTGGGCCGCGCGCGCAGCGACACGCGACGAATGGTGGAGCCGGTCCCGTAATCGGGATTGAGTGGAAAGTTGAGCTGCCCGGGTCTCATGGCAAGGGCGCGGACCTGCCGGCGCAGGTGCAAGATTCATGCGGCTTGTCGAGCGCCTTGTCCATCAATGCGCGCCTATGCGAAACGCGGCGGTCGCTTCGCCAGGAAGGCGGCGACTCCTTCCCGTCCTTCGGGCGCACCGGCGGACTTGGCAATCGAGGCGGCCTCGCGATCCAACTGGGCGGCAAGGTCGGCGGTTGCCGATTCCATCAGCAAAGCGCGGCATCTGGCGAGTGCGCGGATCGGCCCCTTTGCGAGCGTCGACGCAATGGCCGACGCCTCGGCAAGAAGCGCGTCGTCGGGGACCATGCGCGTCACAAGGCCGATGGCGGCCGCTTCCTCCGCCCCGATTCGTCGATTGGCGAACAGCATTTCCTGCGCCCGCCGCATCCCGACCAGGCGCGGCAGCCACCATGATGCGCCGCCATCCGGCGTCAGTCCGACGGCGCTATAGGCCGAGGTGAAATGCGCGGAGGCAGCCGCCAGCGCAATGTCCCCCAATATTGCAAGGCTAAGCCCCGCACCGGCGGCAGGACCATTGATCGCCGTGACCAGAGGCTTTTCCATCGTGGCGAGCCGATGGACGCCGGCGTGGAAACTGAGCGCAAGGGCGCCGACCGCCGCTTCGGCGTCCTCCCCGGCGGCGGAGAAGGCGTCGATGTCGCCGCCGACGCAGAAATATTTGCCGCTTCCGGTGAGGACGACGCAGCGTATGTCCCGCTCCGCCGCGCATCGCTCCGCCAGTTCATGAAGGCGGAATGCGAATTCAGGATCGACGGAGTTGCGCTTTTCGGGGCGTGCCAGCGTCAGCCATGCGATGCCGTCATCAATGTCGAGAGTGATGGCCGGACCGTTCATCGGGCGCCGGCCTTCTCCGCCTGCCGCCACGCCAGGCGCATGAGTTCCGGCAGTACCGCAACCCGCTCGCGCGCCTGCGCGGAGGAGGCGTTGCCACGGATGACCCGGCCCTTGATGCCGTGGAAGATGGCCGCGAGCCGAAAGAAGTTGAAGGCCACGTAGAAGTCGTAACCCGGCATGTCCGCCAGACCCCTGCGCCGGCAATAGGCGGCGAGATAGGCCTCTTCATCGGCTATGCCGAGCGCAGCGGGGTCGCTCCCGCCGAGGCCAGCGACGATGTGCGGCGGCATGCGATACATCATCGCATGATAGGCGAAGTCCGCGCCCGGATGCCCCAGGGTCGAAAGCTCCCAGTCGAGCACGGCCAGCACGCGAGGCTGCGTCGGGTGGAAGATCAGATTGTCGATGCGGAAATCGCCATGGACGATGCTCGTTTCCTCGCCCGGCGGGATGTGGGCGGGGAGCCATTCCACCAGCCGGTCCATATAGGGATCGCGGCCCGCCTGCGCGTCCTCAAGATATTGGCGGGACCAGCGCGCTATCTGCCGTTCGAAATAGTTGCCGGGCCGGCCATAGTCCGCAAGGCCGGCGGCCACATGATCGATGCTGTGGAGATCGGCGATCGTCGCGTTCATCGCATCGAACAGCGCGGCTCTTTCCGGGGGAGACACGCCGGGAAGCGCTGCATCCCAGAAGATGCGGCCTTCCACCATGTCCATGACGTAGAAGATCGTGCCGATGACCGCGGGATCGGTGCACAGGCCATGGACGGCGGCGACCGGAAAGCCTGCCCGCGAGAGGGCGGCGAGCACCCTTGCCTCCCGGTCAAGCGCATGGGCACCCTTGAGCAAGGGGCCGGGCGGTTGCTTGCGCAGGACATAGGTCTTGCCGGGCGTGAGCAGCTTGTACGTCGGATTGGACTGCCCGCCCTTGAACTGCTCGATCGTGAGCGGCCCGGCATAGTCGGAGACATGGGCGCGCATCCAGGCGTCCAGCGCTCCCAGATCCAGCTCATAGCCGGGGCGAACGGCGGCGGTTCCGCTATTGTCTTCGACCAGGGCATTCATCGGGCGTCGCCTTCCCTCGAAATGGGCGGGGGCAGCCATTGGCCGTTCAGCATGTCGGGCTTTGGCCCATAGGCGCGGATCACGACGAAAAATGGGCCTGCCGGTGCGGGAAGCCAGTTTCCATCGGATGATGCGGCATGCTGGATGCGGATTTCGATGGAGCCGTCCTTCCGCACCTTCAGGCCCTTTGTCCGGTCGCTCACCAGATAGCGACGCAGCGGATTGGGATGGAGGGCGAAGGTCTTTGCGTCGTAGAGGGTGACGGACCAGAAGCTGTTGACGGGCGGGGGCGTTTGCAGCCGGAGCATGTAGCGCGACGACGCGCCGTCCAGCGCCGATCCATTGCCGTCCGCGAAGGTGGTGTAGGAGGCATTTTCCTCCCGCACATTCGCGCCAAGGCCTGCCATGTTGATGACGGACCGGCGCAGATAATTGAAACCGTAGATGCCCTTGTTGACCTTCATCCAGCCCGTGCCGGTGGGTTCGCCCAATTGCGACTTGGCGCGTGTGAGCAGGGCCATCGCCTCCGCGTAACCGCTTTCGATGGCGGCTCGCGTGGCCGGGGCCAGCCTGTCAGGGTTGAACGGGCGGTCGCCCCCTATGCCGAGCGGTCGAAATCGCGACACAAGCGCCTCCTCGCCCGGCTGCCAACCATTGGCCCGAAGCACATGGTCGAGCGCCCGGAAATAGCCGACAGCGCCAGGGGCGGGTGGTGGTGGCGATGCGCCGCCATGAGAATCCGCCGGCCCTTCGCCTTCCGGAACGATGATCCGGACCGCATCCTGAAAAGCGCGCGCGGTCCGGACTTCGGCGTCGTACTGGGCGAAGGCGCGCATCAGGATCCAAAGCTGGGTCGTGGCGGCCGGATAGACCGTGACCCCGGCGGGCGCAATCCCGCGCCAGTTGCGCGGCACCAGCAGGAAGCGGCCGCCCTTGACGCCTATCGTGCGATTGCTGAGGTTGCTGGGATTGCCGAAGATGTCGAAGATATTGAGCGTGAAATATTTGAGCTGCGTGGCCGGGATGTCGATTTCGACCGGGCCCCTGCTCAGGTCGATCCAGGCCGTGGAGTAGAGCGTGTCCGTATTGGGCACCTTGAACGTGGCATAGTCCGGCCCTGCGAGGTTCCTCTCATGCGCGAAGCGGTTGAACCCCGTGTAGTTGCTGGAACTTCGATCGAACACCTGCCGATAGAGCTGCTCATAGTGCAGATAGGCAGCCATGCCATAGACGGTCGCGTCGAAGGCGACGGTCCGGAGCAGGGTGGCGCGATCCTTCTCGTCCCTGGGCAGCAGGTCTTCGCCATATCCGGCCTGCGAAATGGGTGCCTCCGGCGAGGCGAAGTTCGCTGGCTGGGCATGTCCAGCGGTCGAGGCAAGGAACGGCAGGAGAACCAGCATCGGCCGCATGGTCGGCATCCATCGTCCAGCGCTCATCCCTGCGCCGCCTTCCAGTCGCGCTTGATCTTCTTGGCCAGGCTCCATTTATGGACTTCGGTCGGACCGTCATAGATGCGGAAGGCGCGGATTTCCCGGAACGCCTGCTCGACGATAGTGTCGCCGGACACGCCCGTCCCGCCCATCACCTGGACGCAGCGGTCGGCGACGCGGAACAGCGCATCCGACACCGCGACCTTCGCCATGGAGCTTTCCGCCGTGCCGAGCGAACCTGTGTCGAGAACGCCCGCGCACCAGTCGATCATGCGTTCAGCCTGCTTCAGGTCGATCAGATTGTCCGCCAGCATGAAGCCGACGCCTTCATGGTCGACCAGCGGCTTGCCGAAGGCGTGGCGGCGACAGGCATAGTCGGTGGCGATTTCCTGCGCGCGCGTCGCGAGGCCGAGCCAGCGCATGCAGTGGGACAGGCGGGCAGGGCTGAGGCGTATCTGCGCATAGGAAAAGCCTTCTCCGCTCGCGCCCAGCATCTGGTCCGCCGGCACGCGCAGATCGACGATGTCGACTTCCGCGTGCCCGCCGGGCATCGAACTGTCGATCGTGTCGATCACGCGCACCGTCCGGATCGCCGGGTTGGGCAGGTCGACGAGGAACATGCAGGCGCCCTCGTCCGATCGGGCCATGACGATGCCCACGCGCGCGCCTTCCGCCCCGGTGATGAACTTCTTGCGGCCGTTGATGACCCAATGGTCGCCGTCGAGGCGGCAGGTCGTCTGCATCATCGACGGATCGGACCCCGCGCCGCCGGTTTCGGCAGGCTCGGTCATGAAGAAGGCGGAGCGCGCCTCGCCCCTCACCAGCGGATCGAGAAACCGGGCCTTCTGCCTGGCGCTGCCGACCTTGCCGAGCAGATACATATTGCCCTCGTCAGGCGCGGCGGTGTTGCAGGCGAGGGGGCCGAGCGGCGACAGGCCCGACTTGATGAGGACGATGGCTGTTTCCCGCTGCGTCAGATGCGATCCGTCAGGCAGGATATGCGGGGTCAGCACGCCTGCCTCGCGTGCTTTTGCGCGCAGTTCCCCGACGAGCGCGTCTTCCGGGCCATGAAAGCCGAGGCGATCATCCTTTTCACAGGGAATGACCAGGTTCCGGACGAAGGCTTCCACCCTTGAGGCGATGGCGGTTGCTCGCTCGGTCATTGCGCGGTGCTCCCGCCGTCGATCACGAGTTCGGCGCCCGTCATGTAGCGGGATTCGTCGCTGGCCAGGAAAAGGATGCCGTCGGCGATCTCCTCCGCCTGCCCGATCCGGCCGAGCGGGACGTCCGCCAGCAGGGTTCTGGCGATTTCCGCATCGGCATGGGCAGGCGCGGTCAGCGGCGTCGCGATGTGACCGGGGTGAATGGAGTTCGCCCGCACGCCGTTGCCGGCCGCCGCGCATTCGATAGCAGTCGCCTTGGTGAACATCCGGACGCCCCCCTTCGCCGCGCTGTAGGAGCCGGTGCCCGCGCCAGCCACGATGCCCCGAATGGAGGACATGTTGACGATCGCCCCCCGGCCGGAGGCGGCGAGCAGCGGCATCATATATTTGGTGCCTAAGAAAACACTGTCGAGATTGACGGCGATGATCGACCGCCATTGCGCCAGCGTCGTGTCCGCAATCGACGCGAACTTGCCGAACCCGGCATTGTTGACGAGGACGTCGAGCGTGCCGAACCGCGTTTTCACGCGATCGGCCAGCGCGATCCATGCCTGCTCGTCGGTGACGTCCATGACCACGACCTCATGGCGGTCGCCCGGCAGGGACTTGGCCGCATCCGACAGGGCATCCCCGTTGCGATCGGACAGAATGAGTGTCGCGCCCTCCGCCGCGAAGCGCCGAGCGGTGGCGAGCCCGATGCCCGAAGCAGCGCCGGTGACGAGCGCGATCCGCCCCTGAAGCCTGCTCACGACCTTTCCTCCCCTGCGTCAGCCTTGCCCTTGCTGAGCGAAATCAGGCTGTCGAAGACCGGATTTTCCCGGGCAAGGATGGCGTGCGTCCGTTGCGCGATCACCTGGTCATACCGGGTCGAGGTGAAGACGTAGAACTGGTCATTCCGGATGCCGTCGAACGCCTGCGCGGCCACTTCCTCCGGCGAGGGGGCGTTCTGGAACAGATTGTCCGAAATCGACTGGAACTCCGCGGCTTCGGCTGGCCGCCCGTCGCTGGACCGCAGATGGGCAGGGCGGGATCGTTCGGCCTCGTAAATGCGGGTTGCGACCAGGCCGGGACACAGCATCGTGACGCCGATCGGGGCGTTCTGCTCGCGAAGACCGGCATAGAGGGCTTCGGTGATGCGGACGACGGCATGCTTGGACGCGCCATAAACGGCGGAGCCTTCGCCGCTCACGAAGCCGGCCACGGACGCCGTGTTGAGAATATGCCCCGGCCGCCCCTCGGCAAGCATCCTGGGCACGAAGCTGCGGATGCCGTTCACCACGCCGTCCATGTTGACGCCGAAGGCCCAGCGCCAGTCCTCCAGCGCATATTCCCAGACCAGCCGATGGCGGCCGCCGGGGACGACGCCGGCATTGTTGCACAGCAGGGACACCTCCCCAAAGCGCGACCATGCAAGGTCGGCCAGGGCCTGCACCGCCTCCGGATCGGCCACGTCGGTCCTTTGGAGCGCGATTGCCGGACTGTCGATGGTTGCGGCCACCGCTTCAAGGTCGGCCAGATTGATGTCGGCGAGGACCAGGTTCATCCCCTCTCGCGCCGCCAGATGGGCAAGCGCCGCGCCAATGCCGCTGCCGGCCCCCGTAATGACTGCCGTCCTGCCCTTGAAGTCCCTCATCGGGGCCTGCTCCTCTCGCATCGGCCGAATTGGGGCGGCCTCCTATAAGGGTGCGATGTAATCGACCGTCCGGTCGGACGTCAACTCCTTATCGGCAGTTGACCGCGATCCCGAAGCGGCATAGCCATGTTCAACCGACCGGACGGTCCGTGCACTGACGGAGAGACGATGACTGATCTTCTGCCCCCGCTCGCCAGTCTTGGCCGCCTGCGCCGCGACGCCCCGAAGACCGTCGCGGGATTTCGCCGCTGGCGCGCGATCATCGATACCGACGGCGCCGTTCCTGCCAGGGTGAAGCGATTGTTCGTCGCCTGCGCCGCCACGATGAAGGGCTATCGGGAACTCGCAACGCGGGAACTGGCCGAAGCGCGGGCGGCCGGTCTCACCGAGGCGGAGGCGGGAGCGGCGATCGCAATCCTCGCGAGCGTGCGCGGCGAGGGGGCGTCGCTGCGCTTCCATGATCTTTTTCGGGAGATCTACCCCGAAGCCACCGATCCCGACTGGCCCGACGACGACATGATCGTGGAAGATGGCGCCGCGCAGGCCAATTTCCTTCAATATTTCGGCGCCATGCCGCCTTCGCTGGGCAAGCTGTTCGAGGTCAAGCCTCTGGGCGCCGACGCCTATTATCTCATGCGCGAGGGGACTTTGTCGGGGACGGCGCTGGGGCCTGTCTATGCGGAACTGCTGCTCGTCACCGTCCTTGTGGCCGACTATAGTTCATGGGCGTCCGTCCATATGAAGGGCGCGCGCACCGCCGGCGCCAGCGAGGAAGCGGTGGCCGAAGCGGTGATCTGCGCCGTGCCGACCGCCGGCCTGTCCGCCTGGGTCGTCGGCGCGACCGCGATGGATGCGTGAGGCGGGAGCCTATCTGTCGCTTGGTCTATAGGTACCTAAGCATCATGATCCATCGGCAGGACATTTGCTCCCGGCCCCGCCCGATGGCATGGGCGAATCATGAAACGCATCGGCCTTCTTGGCGGCTCCTTCAATCCGGCGCATGACGGGCATCGGGACATTTCCCGGTTCGCGGCCGACGCGCTGGCGCTGGATGAAGTCTGGTGGCTGGTCTCGCCGGGCAATCCGCTCAAGCCCAGGGCCGGCATGGCGCCCCTGCCCGCCCGCCTTGCCCGCGCCCGAAAAGTCGCGCGGCGCAACCTCATCCGGCCGACGGCGATCGAGGCGCAGCTTCGCACGCGATATACCATCGACACGGTGAAAGCCTTGCGACGCCGCTATCCGCGGCATCGCTTCATCTGGCTAATGGGGGCGGACAATCTTGCCCAATTCGGCCAGTGGAGGGACTGGCGCGGTATAGCCCGGATTATGCCCATTGCCGTGATCGCCCGGCCCGGCTATGATGAGGCCGCCCGTGGCTCACCGGCCATGAGCTGGCTGCGGCGCTTCGTCCGGCCCGCACGCCAGAGTGCAGCATGGACGGATTGGAGACCGCCGGCGCTTGTGCTTCTGCGCTTTCGCCCTGATCCAAGATCGGCGACCCTGCTGCGGCAGGCAGACCCCCTCTGGCATCGCGAATATGAACACACACGCGTGCGCGACCCGCTCACGCGCCGGTTGATTGTCTAGAATGGAGCATCTTTGACCAGACCGCATCCCGCCAACGACACGGCTCATAATGCCGACAGCGTTGCCGCCCTGCACGACCTTGTCTTGAAGTCGCTTGACGACGACCAGGCGCAGGAAACCATCTCCATCCCCCTCGAAGGCAAGAGCAGCATCGCCGATCACATGGTGATCGCCAGCGGGCGTTCGTCCCGTCAGGTGGCGTCGATGGCGCAGAAGCTGGCCGAGCGGATCAAGCAGGCGACCGGGCGTTCCGCCCGCGTCGAGGGCCTGCCCGTGGCCGATTGGGTGCTGATCGACGCCGGGGACGTGATCGTCCACCTGTTCCGGCCGGAGGTGCGCAGCTTCTACAATCTGGAACGGATGTGGGGCTTCGTCGACGCGCCGGTCGCGGGAACCGCCTGACCGGCCCTTCGACAAGCGGCCTGAGCTGTTGGAGCGCGCTGCGCTAAATCGGACGCAGGCCGCGCGGTCCAAGTTTCCGTTGTCGCATCGTTTCAAGCAGAAAACCTGTTCCCGCTTTTCTGCACGATGCTCTAAGGGGGCAGACCATGCTCCTCCACATCATCGCGCGCGGAAAGATCGGGCGCTCGCCAGAGGCGGAACTGGTCGACCGTTATGCCAGGCGGCTGACCATGCCGTTCAGGATCACCGAACTGCCCGATCGGGGCGGCAAGCTGCCGCCGGCCCCGCCGGGCACCGTCACCGTCATGCTGGATGAAAAGGGCCGGCAGCTCAGCTCCATCGACTTCGCCCGCCGCATCGAGGGCTGGCGCGATTCCGGCAAGCGCGAATGCCGCTTCCTGATCGGCGCTGCCGACGGCTTCGACGATGCGGAGCGGGACAATGCCGACCTGCTGATCGCCTTCGGCGCGATGACATGGCCCCATATGATGGCCCGCGCCATGCTGGCCGAGCAATTGTGGCGGGCTTGCTCCATCCTGGCCGGGCACCCCTATCATCGCGAGGGGTGAATGTCCGCCCCCATGCTTCTCCAGGGCGTGTGGGGGATTCAGCCCATGGCGGGCTGCAAATAGCGGCTTTCTGCGCTTCCGGTGCTCACCTACTGAACTAGGCTGCGTCGAAACGAGTCACCTGCCTCCTTTCGAGGTTCTCGAATTCCACTATTTTCGCCGCGCCCTGAATTCAATCCCACACACCCTGGTCCGACATCGCTCGACAGGAGCCGGGGTTTGCGCCTAGTCAGGCATAGCCGGCGTCCCAAGCCGGCGGGGGGTTTGGGTTGAGACGGACGGCGATCATCGCGGCATGTCTTGCCGGCGCGGCGGCGCTGGCCGGATCGCGCCTGCCCGCCGTCGATGGGCAGGCGGTGATCCTGACAGGCGCCGGCGGCACCAGCCTCAATGAGGAACAGGCCGCCCTGAAGGCCGCGCGCCGCCAGTCGGAGGAAGCGCGGTCGCGTTCCGAACGGCTGGAGCGGCAGGCCGCCGCCGCCCGCAGCGAAGCCGACCAGGCCCGCCGCCGCGCC